>NZ_AUPM01000039.1 GCF_003265365.1 Petrotoga sp. 9PW.55.5.1
GGGGTAGTCATTCTTTAATTTGCTTTTAGCAAATTGAAAATCCAATTCAAAAGCAACTACCCCGTCTGTGACAAAAAGCGTCACAGCCACCCCTTCAAAAAGGGGAATTTAAACCCACATACCTTTCAAGAGAGGAATTAAAGCTAATTCTGCTTCTGTGAAGGTAAATCAAAAGCAACTACCTCGTCTGTGACAGTAACCGTCACAGCTACCCCTTCAAAAAGGGGAATTAAAACCCTTACAGCAAAATTATAGATATTATCCCAATTGCAAAACAGTAATAAGAAAAGTATCTGAGTTTCCCAGCTATTACCGTCTTTTTTAGCAAGTATAATCCAAATAAACCAGTAATAAATGCAAGCAAGGCACCAAAGATTATAGATGGTGAGAAAGTTACTTTATTTATTTCTAAGATGCCTGCTCCAAAGGTTACTGGAAGACTCATTAAAAAAGAGTATTTAACCGCATCTTCCCGTTTTGTTTTCATCAATAAAGCTCCAAATAGGGTTGTCCCACTTCTGGATATTCCTGGAAATATCGAGATTGCTTGGAAAACTCCTATTATCAAGGCATCAAGGTAAGTAATATTTGATAGACTTTTCTTTCCTTTTAAAAAATCTGATATCAATAGAAAGACAGCTGTAAGAATTAAAAATACACCTACTATAGTAACGGAAGAAAACGCAGCTTCTATTGTTGATTCAAGGGTAAGTCCTAAGATAGCTGCCGGGATGGAAGATATTATTAATTTTAATATTAAAGATAAAGACTCTTTCTCCCATTTAAATAGACCTTTTATTAATCCAACTACTTCGGACCAAACAAATATCAAAACTGCAAAGAATGTAGCTAGATGAAGTAAAGCAAAATATGGGACATCTGGGTCTATATTCATAAATTGTGAAAATATCGTTAAATGTCCCGAACTTGATACCGGCAAGAACTCTGTAAGACCCTGAACTATTCCTAGTATGATTTCTGTCATGGTTTCCCCCTAATTATTTTCTAATTTATTTTTTATGTAATTTAAAGCCAATATGTACCCATATTGTCCCAATCCTGATATCACCCCATCACACTCGGCACTAGTTACAGATTTTTCTCTGAAAGCCTCTCTTGCAAGTATGTTTGATAGATGAACTTCAACTTTTGGAACATTAACAATTTCTAATGTGTCTCTTATTGCATAAGAATAATGGGTAAACGCACCTGGGTTTATGACCAACCCTTCATAATCCATTTTTTGTATTCTATCGATTATTTTTCCTTCAGAGTTTGATTGAAAAAAGTCAACGGTTAAACCATCTTTTTCTGCGTAATCTTTTATCTTTTTTATTAGATCATCGTATGTTTCACTTCCATATATATCGGTAGGTCTTTTCCCCAGCATGTTTAAGTTTGGCCCATTTATAACTAATATCAAAATATTTTCCCCCTTTATTTGTTATAATATTTCAAAAAATTCAGATATATCTATTTCCTTTATTATTACATTTCCAGGAGAGTTCAGTATAGGCATTTTTATCTTTTTTCTTTCGCCTATCTTTTTGTCGTTTGCTATGTAATGAATCATTTCTTTACTATTTGTTTGTATTTTTCTTATATTTTCTGGGAGTAGTTTTTCTAATAATTCTATTATCTCTAGATAGTAGTTTTTTTGCAAATAATTTTTTTCTTTGAAGTATTCAACCTCTTTAATAAGTCCCCAACCAACCGATAATCCGTGTGATATACCTGTTATTGCTTCAAAGGCATGCCCAAATGTATGACCTAAGTTTAAGGAGCTTCTTAATCCTGTATCGTTGAAATCTTTTTCTACTATCCGTAATTTTTCCTCAACGGATCGCTTAATAAACCAAGATAACTTATCCAAGTTTCTTTTCAACAATAGTTCTAAGTTGTCTTTGAAGAAGTTATAGAAATCTCCTCCGGCGATCAAACACATCTTAAACCCTTCTATTAGACCTTCGAGGAACAGTTTGTCTTCTAAAGATAACAAGGATATCGGATCGATTATCACTTTGTTTGGAAGGTTTATCGTTCCAACAACGTTCTTATATCTTTTGAAATCTATACCGTTCTTTCCGCCTATTGAAGCATCTATTTGGCCCAGTAACGTCGTGGGATAAAACGAAAAGTTCATGCCTCTTTTGTAAGTTGTTCCTACAAATCCAGAAAAATCTGTTATCGTTCCACCACCTATACCTATTAGAGTATCAGATCTTGAAACGTTGTTTTCCAATAAATATTCGTAAGCCTTTAATACATAAGAAATGTCCTTTGTTTTCTCTCCATTTGGTAAGATGAGTTTTTTTTGAGGAAAAAAACTACCGTACAGTTGGTTAACCTTTTCACTTAAAAATATTATGTTATTATCAGGAATATGTTTTAAAGCGTTTGACTGAATCCTTACATTTTGAAAAGAAGAGCTTACTTCTAAATCTTTTTCGATATTTAGCTTGTAAATTATTTTTGCAACAGATTCCCATTCGTTTAGATTGGTAATATCTATCGTTTCAAACTCCTCGTATAATTCTTTTCGTTGTTGATATATTTCTATTATATTGTCTCTATTATTTTTTAAAAGAGGTCTATTTTCTAAATGGACACGTTTTTTTAGCTCATTTGGCGAAACTTTTAAATAGAAAGTGTTTTCATTATGCAAAAGGTATCTGTTTTTGGAATTTAAAATTATCCCTCCGCCAGTAGATACAACAAAAGGTCCATTTTTTTGAGTTAATTTTTCAAGATAGGAACTTTCGATAACTCTAAAATACTTTTCTCCCTTCTTTTCAAATATGTCCTTTATTTTCATATTTTCACTTTTCTCTATCTCGTTATCTATGTCTATAAAAGGAATGGATAAGATGTTAGAAACCATTTCCCCCAAGGTACTCTTTCCAGATCCCATCATTCCTATCAAAAATATCTTCACAGTTTATCACCTATTTTTGAAAGTATCTTTTTTTTATTAATTCAACGTTGTCGTTACCAAAACCGTCTATAATTTCCTCCATGATTATTATAGCAAGCGTGTTCTCTGTTATTACTGTAGCAGCAGGAATTACTACAGAATCTGATCTTACATACGGGGCTTTTACTTTATCTTTTGTTTTTAAATCTACGGAATCAAGAGGTTTTGCAAGTGTTGATATAGGTTTGAAATAAGTAGTTACTACGATATTTTCACCGTTAGTTATGCCTGCTTCTATTCCCCCAGCATAATTTTTTGTCCTTTTAATATTACCTTCATCTATTGTGAAAGGGTCTTGGTATTGTGCACCATTTATACTCACATCTTGATGTCCGATAAATACACCTTTTACTGAAGGAATAGATAAAAAGTATTTGCCGATTTTTGAATCAACTCTGTCAAAAAGATCCGCATAACTGCCTAGGCCAGCTTTTACATTTGTTGCAAATGTTTTTATGCTTCCACCAAGCGTTGTGGCTTTTTTCAATGCGTTTTCTTTTATCTCTTCTATCATTCGTTCAGATACATCTTCAAAAGGGCATAGAACTTCTGATTTATCTCTTTTTTGTGTGTAATATTCAAGATTTTTTTGTATTTCATCAAAGTTCGAGTCTTCTACTTCAACTCTTCCTATAGATCTAACAAAACTTACAGTTTTTATACCAAACTCTTGTAGAAACTGTTTTGCCACATTTCCTACGGCCGTAAGAACACTTGTCCATCGAGCACTGTTTCTTTCTGTGTATATATTAAGGTCATCCAATCTATACTTTGACCAACAAGAGTAATCCCCATGCCCGGGTCTTGGAACTGTTCTTGGTTCTTTCACGGGATTTTTTGCCTTGTTGTTTATTATCAAAACAAGTGGTGCTCCAGTAGTTATTCCATTCCATAATCCAGCAATTATTTGAACTTCATCTTTTTCGAGCTTCATCCTGTTTCCCCTACCGTAGCCACTTTGCCTTCTTCTTAAATCTTCGTTTATTTTATCGGTATCTATTTTTAAACCTGCTGGTATTTCTTCTATTAAACCAACCATAGCAGGTCCATGGGAATCTCCGACTATTTTTATCTCCACTTTATTCACCTCTAACTACTTTTTTGAATACATTATTGAATATTTCTTCGTTATATATATCCCATATTTTTAGGTTTTCAACCGCTTGGTAAAACCAAAAACTTTTTCCATCTAAACAGTTTATCTTTAATTTTTGGGCAGTTTTTTGTAAGGGCGTGTGATTGTAGACTATATCGTATATTAAGGAAAGGTTTAAAAGATCATTTTCATCTAAATAGAAAGATTCTTGAAACATTCCTATTGAAGTAGCATTGATTAGAGTTTTAGAACCTCTAACGATACTTTTTAAATTTTCAAATGGTTCGACTTTTATTTCTATTTTATCTGAAAAAAATTTTTTTAACTTTTCAGCTTTTTCTTTTGTTCTATTCGTTAGATATATTTCTTTTACACCTTTCTTATATAACGCATATACGATAGATTTACTAGCTCCTCCTGCCCCTATTAAAAGTATGGGTTCAACTAATGGGAATTTCAGTGAGTAGTAAAAACCTTTCCAGTCTGTATTATAACCTTTATTTTTATAAATACAGTTTACAGCATTTATTTCCTTGGCATCTTCTATAATGTCAATATATTTTATAACCACTTCTTTGAAAGGTACAGTGATGTTTAATCCATCATAATTTTGAATGTAATTTTGGATTTTATTATCAAATTCAGAAGGTTCTATTACTATATCTTCATATGTTGCTTTGATATTAGCAGCTTTAAAGTAGCTATTGAATACTTTGTAAGAAAGACTTTCTTTTTTAGGATATTCTATTAGCCCAAATTTTTTCATTATTGGCTCCTTCTTATACTTGTTTAATTTCTAAGATTTCAAACTTTTGTATATACTTAAAAATTCGGGGAAAGATATGTTCACACATTCGAAGTTTTGTATCTTTATTGGATTTTCAGCTATTGTCCCTGCTATTGCAAGAGACATGGCGATTCTATGATCGTTGTAACTGTTACAAGTACAGTTTCCTTTTATCTTTTGCTTGCCTATTATATCAAATCCATCGTCTTTTTCAGTTATTTCGATTCCCAATTTTGTTAACTCACTACATATTGCTTTGATTCTGTCCGTTTCTTTGTATCTTAATTCTTTTGCATCTTTTATCGTTGTTTTGCCTTCTGCTTGAGTAGCTAATATGGATATTATAGGGATTTCATCGATTAGAGAAGGGATCATATCACCACTTATTTCTACTCCTTTTAATTTACTACTTTTAACTAAAAGATCACCAATAGGTTCGTTGTTTAGATTTCTTTCGTTTATGATAGAAATTTCTGCCCCCATCATCTTTAAAACATCTAATATTCCCGTACGGGTTGGATTTAGCCCTACATCTTTTATTAGAAGATTGGAGTTTTTAGTAATTAATGCAGCAACAATGAAGAAAGAAGCGGAAGAAATATCTCCCGGAACGAATATATCTTTACCTTTTAAATTATTTGCTGGTCCGCTTATTATCGTTGTTTTTTCTTTTTCAACGACATCTGCCCCCATATATTTCAACATTCTTTCAGTATGATCCCTTGATTTAGCTGGTTCTTTAACCATGGTTTTTCCTTTTGCATGTAAACCAGCCAAAATAATTGAAGATTTAACTTGGGCACTGGCAACAGGTGTTTCATACGTTATGGGAACAACTTTATCCGTTCCCAGAATTGTTATGGGAAGGTTTTCTCCACCTTTTCTACCAAAAAACCTACCTCCCATTTTTGATAAGGGATCAATTACCCTCTTCATGGGTCTTTTTTTTAGAGAATCATCCCCCGTTATAACGCTGTAAAATTTTTGAGCAGCTAAAACTCCCATGAGTAAACGTGTTGTTGTACCAGAATTTTTTGCATTCAACACATCAAAAGGCTCTCTAAAAGAGTTTAATCCGTTTCCACGCACGATGATTTCGTTTTTTGAAACCTGAGTTATATTTGCACCGATTGATTTTAATATCTCAAGGGTAGCCAAGGTATCTTCAGAAGTTAAAAAGTTATGTATCCTTGTTTCACCATTAGCTAAAGAACCTAAAATCAATCCCCTGTGAGAAATAGATTTATCCCCAGGAACGGTAATCTCAGTATTAATACTTTTTATAGGAACAGCTTCTATTTTCATTCTTTTCCCTCGCTTCTAGTTTTGAACGAACGAATTGATTCTAGTTCTTCTTTTATCTTTTCGTACTTATCGCTTGCAAGCTTTCGTTTGAATTTTTTTAATTCTTTTTCAAAGATAGTCAAAGATTCTATAATATTGTCCTTATTTTGTTTAAAAATATCTATCCACATTTTCGCATCGCTTCCAGCGAGCCTTGTAGTATCTTTGAATCCACTGCCTGTTAAGTTTAAGTAGGTATTATCAGTTTCGTTTAAATCCATTAGAGTTTTCATAAGATAAAAGGCAACGATTTGAGGCAAATGACTAGTTACTGCCAGTATTTTATCATGAATTTTAGCATCTAAAATAATAGGCGTAGCCCCTATTTTAAGAATAAGTGTTTTAAATTTTTCGAAACTTTCTTGTTCACAGTTTTTTGATCTTACAAGTATGTAAGGTTTGTTTTTGAAAAGGTCTTTTTTTGCATTCAAAGGGCCGGACTTTTCAGATCCAGCTAAAGGATGCCCTCCAATGAAGTTTATACCGCCATTTAAACTATCAAAGAGATTCATTATTTCTTCTTTTGTACTTCCAACATCTGTTACTACGGTATTTTCATTGATTGATTTTAGGTTTTCCAGTAATAATTTTTTTGTTGTTTCTACGGGCGTAGCAAAAATTATCAAGTTAGCTTTAGAAAGATCGGAAATACTTCCAATTAAATCAAAAGAATTGATTTCTAAAGCGTTTTGTAATGAGTGAATATTATTATCATAACCGATTATTTTATTTACTTCTTGACTCTCTTTTAAAGCTAATCCAAGCGATGCACCTATTAAACCTGTACCTACTATCATTACATTCTCAAATAACATTCGTTACCCCCCTGACTATTTTTCAAGATAATACCTTTTTGCTAACGCTTGTCAAAGCTCTAATTTCTTCCATTAGTTCGCTGAACTGTTCGAAGTTCAAAGATTGTTGACCATCTGATAAAGCGTTTTGTGGATCAGGGTGTACCTCAATAATTAACCCATCGGCGCCTGCAGCGATGGCAGCTTTTGATAATGGCTTTATGTATCTCCAATCTCCAGCTGCGTGGCTAGGATCAACTATAATAGGAAGATGACTGTATCTTTTTATCACAGGTATAGCGCTTATATCTAAGGTATTTCTTGTTTCATCAGTGAAAGTTCTAATTCCTCTTTCGCACAATATTACCTGATTATTTCCTTCTGAAATAATATACTCAGCCGCCATTAAAAACTCTTTATATGTTGCTGACAACCCTCTTTTCAATAATACGGGTTTGTTTAATTTTCCAACTTCTTTTAAAAGAGAGAAATTCTGCATGTTTCTTGCACCAATTTGTAGAACATCAGCATATTTTGCAACAAGCTCTACATCTTTGGTATCCATTACTTCAGTAACTATCTTTAACCCAGTTTCTTCTCCAACTTCTTTTAAAATCTTAAGCCCCACATCTTTTAATCCTTGAAATGAGTAAGGAGAAGTTCTTGGTTTGTAAGCTCCGCCTCTTAAAAATTTTATGCCTTCATTCTTTAATGCATATGCAGTTTGTAATACTTGCTCTTTGCTTTCTACTGCGCATGGCCCTGCTATAATAGTTAAATTGTCTCCCCCCACTTTTACACCCCCTATATCGAATATTGAAGGATTAGGTTTGAAAGTTCTGCTAGCCAATTTAAAAGGTTGAGTCAACTCTACAACCCTTTCAACTCCAGGAAAGGTCTTTATATTACCAAGAATATACTCTCTGTCTCCTTCTCCAACTACTCCAATAATAGTATGATTTTCTCCTCTATCTGGATGAGCCTTAAAACCAGCCTCTTCTACTTTCTTAATAACTCTTTTAATATCCTCGGTTTTTGCATTTTCCTCCATTACAATTACCATAAGAATTCACCTCCAAAAGTTTACAAATTGATATTAAAAAATGGGTGTCTACTAATACAGTAGACACCCATTTCGGAATCTTTGCAGCCTAAGTTTTACAACGACAAAACAAAGGCACCAAAATGGGTGTCTTGCTAAAATACCAATAATAATTATTCATTTTTTCAACAACGACATTTGATTTCATTTTTTATTACACTCCTAAATTTTCTATTAACTTTATTTTATCAAGAAAAATTGGTTTTGTCAAATTTATAAATTAAATTATATTCTTTAACCTTTTCAACTCTTCAATTCCAAAATCCAAAACATATCTAACTTGTTCACGATAGACAATCAAAACCAAGATAAGCCCTATCACAGCAGAGAATACTTGAAGAAATAAACTGTTTACAAAGGTATTAATAAATGCAACAGCTACAAAACCATAATTCTTTTTCAAAATAAATTGCAAGTATCGAAGTTATTATGTGAGAAAAAAACAAACCTACGATAACTGCATAAAAAGTTCTTGAAAAGAATAACGCATATAAAATTGTAAAAGTTGCATTTGTTACTCCATTAACTACTCTTAGAGTAGAAAAGGTAATTCCTCTTTTCTTCATCCTAACAACTAAATTAGCAAATCTTTCAACATATTCTATATACACTTTTTCTTAATACGGGGTTTAGGGGATTTTATTGTAAAAGGCAGCTAAACTTCCTGCAAAAGATGATTTAGATGTTAGTTGAGGTAACTTTTAATTTCTTCATGTGTTCATATCTCTTCTATCTCCCCCAACAAAACGTTTTGAAAGATTCTTTCATTTTGAATATGTCTATACTGCTCAAAACGCCTTTATCAACCCAGCAATCTTTTTTCCTGAATTTCCATCACCATATATATTTTTTGTTTTTGAATCTATTTCGTTGTTGATTATACATCCCATCTTATCTTTGATTTCATCAGCTTTACTTAGTATATTCCACCCTGCATCTGTTAATTCTCTCCAACCTGTATCTGGCATAACAACTATCGCCCTTTTTCCTGCAAAGTACGCTTCTTTTTGTAATCCTCCACTGTCTGTTATAACAAAAAGGCTTTTTTGAACTAGCCCCATCATACTTAAATAATCAAGAGGTTCTACC
>NZ_AUPM01000040.1 GCF_003265365.1 Petrotoga sp. 9PW.55.5.1
GGAACAGTACATAAGCAAACTAAAAGAGGTGATACGAATGACAAGAATAGGAGCTTCATTGTTTGAAGAAGGAATTGAAAAAGGTAAAGAAGAAGGTAAACTGGAGGGTAAACTGGAGGGTAAACTGGAAGAAAGGAAAGAAGTTGTGGTGAAATTATTAACAAAAAGATTTGGAAAAGAATTTTCCAAAGAATTGCAAGGCAAAATTCTAAAAACCGATGAAAAAACAATTGATTATATCATGGATAATCTATTAGAAATAACCATTGACGAATTAAAAGATATTTTAGAGTGAAATCATAAAACTTCCTAAATAATTATTAATTTATTTCTTGCAAAAAATTTAGGTTTAATTCCCCTTTTTGAAGGGTTAATATAATAGAATTCGCCTGTTGAGAGGTTTATTGGTTTTTATTCCCCTTCAAGGAAGGGGAATTGAACAGCAGAAAAAACTTGGATGCCTGGCTCCTGTTGAGTTCAGAAACCAAGCATCCAGTTGTATATAGTTTTTTATTAATTTTCGTGTCTACTTGACATGGGGCAGTTCATATATCAGCCCTTTTATTCTTGAAAAGAAAGTCAATTATTTGGCGGTCATTTCAGGTACATTTTAAATAATATAAAGGAATATAAAGAAAGCAAAGAATTATAGAATTAATCCTCAAAGAAGGCTTCTTTGTTTTGTAATACACCTTTTTCGAAGTTTATGTTGAAGTTTTTTGATGCAAAGAAGTTTATAAGGTTTTTAATTTCTTTAGTTTGAGGTTGTTTTTTTAAGAAGTTGATAATATTTTTTTTAGTGTTTTGATTGATATTATGGTAATGGACAAAAATACTATATTTTTTGTTTCCTATTTTCCAAATAAGAGGCCTATTCTTATACAATTTTTCATGGTTTTTTTGGTAATTATTAATTAAGTATCTTTCAATCTCTTTTTTTATTATTCTTTCAATTTGGTTTCTTTCATCAAAAACCAAATTCATTATTTTATCTTCACTTTCTTTTGAAAAACCTAAAGGAATAAATCCTTCATTAGATTGTAAAAGGTACTTTTGAACATCCCTGTCTATTTTTAAATAAGCTAACTCTTTTAAATTTTCATCTAATTCAATATTTTTTAAAACTGAAAGTGGATTTTTTAGTAATATTTCAGCTTTGGTTTTTATATAATTTATATACTGCTCTCTATTGCGGTTTCTATTTGAATCATTTTGTTGACGGGGAAATTCTTTTAAGTTGGTTATATAAAAATGTTTAATTGATTTTTCAATATTTTCTAATATTTTTACATTTAATCCCATTTCGTGTGCAAACTCTTCATTCAAAAAATCTCTTAAAGAAGGCAGACTTTCTATATCTTTTATTGAATCTAGTGGATAAAAAGAAACAGGAAGGTCTACTATGTTATATATCTTACTATAACAGTTTCTTTCTAAGCCATATAAATTATAAACCAAAGTATCTATTAACCCCTCAGAAAGCAAAAGATAAGTATCTAATATATTTTTTGATTCTATAAAATTATAGATACTTTCAAAATTGCTCAGGGTTTGATCATTAAAATGAAGTTCTGTAGGGAATATTTCCAAATTTTGCTTTTTTATTGCAACATTTAATCTTGATAGATTTTCAAGAGTTTCATTTTCATAAGTATTTTTAAATATAGATTCTGGTATAGGAATCTTTTTTAAATCCCCCACTTCTAAATCGACGCTTCCCGCTATAAATTTCTCTAAATACTTAAAAAAACTGCTATTAAGTAAGGCTAAAAATCTAAAAATATGATTTTTATCAGAGAAAAAAATAGAACTTCCCTTGCAATCAAACATAAAGTTGGGGGGTAAATAACGAAAGGTTGCTCCTTTAGAGGTGGTCATGGTATAAGTTATTCCCTCTCTGAAGTAATACTTCCTATTTGGAAGTTTGTTTCCCATTTTAGAAAGCAAGTTATAATTTTCTTCATCAAAAGCTATAACCCACCATAGGTTTCCATACCAATTATTATATGGTCCTCCTTTTGTATAAGGCACCCATTTTTTTTCATCTTTTATATGGTTAAAACTTATGTCCTCTCTTTTTACTTCCCAAAAGTATCTCAAAAATTTTTGGTTATCTCCCGTAGCAATACCTTGTCTTACCTCGGCGTATTTTTCTAAACCTTTATGTTCAAAAGTTACAATAATTTTTGGATCAACCCAATAAATAAAAGGTATTCTTGGGATTTTTAAAAACTTCTTTTTATCTATGTAATGAACATACTTAGAGATATAAAGCTTATCTTTTTCTTTCCAAATTTTATACAAGGCTTCTTTTTTTGCATCTTTTCCCTTAACACCTGTTAGATTGATATATTCTCCAATCTTCTCTTCTTTGCCTTTTTTTAATACAAACATCGTTGTATCTACAAGGGCACTTTCAAAAACTCCACCCAGACCAAAATGTACCAATTTTTCTATTTGAAAATTTTCTAAAATAAACTTTCTTGTTTGCTCATAGCTGCTAATAAACATAAAAGTTTGTGGAGTTATCATGCCAACATACCCATTGTTTTTGACTAAATCATAACTTTTTCTTATAAAGCAAGAATAAAGATTCTTTCTAAAATCTTTGTAATCTTTATTTATAAAATCTTTTAAAACAAGGGAATAGTCAGAAGAATCAAGATACGGTGGGTTAGTAAGAACGATATCGTATTCAGAAGAAAGTATGTCCAAAAGTTTTTTTTTGCGTCTTATTGTTAGAATTTTTCTCTTTTAATCTTAGAATATCTTCTTTTTTAGTTAAACTTCCCAACACTGAAAGTTTTCTTGAAAGAAAGTTCTTTTCATTCTCGTTTTTTAAACTCGTTATATTTGTTTCTAAATCCATTGTTTGCTCATCTTCTAAAGATTTCAACTTCAACAATAAATTTGTAACTTCAACAGAATTTGAATCAACATCAAACCCGTATAAGTTATTAGAAATAATTATCTTTGCGGTTTCTTGTTTTGAATATCCTTTCTTTAAATAAATATCTCTGAGATAATCGTATACTCTTAAAATAAAATTCCCGCATCCACACGCAGGGTCTATGATTTTTATACTTTCAATATCAATATCAGGATTATTCCTAAAATAATTGTTCAAAGAGTTTTCTATCAAATAATCCGCTATCCATTTGGGAGTATAAAACTGTGAAAGATTGTTGTTTTTATCATTGATAGAATTGTTGTAGTATTCATAACTCCATGAAATGATCTCTTCATTTTTCCAATCATTTTCTTTGACTAACAATAATAAATCAGATATTTCTTTAAGTATTTGTGGAGAAATCTTATTTTTTATCTCATTTAGTATATAGAAATTATCAAAATTCTCATTTAAAAATCTTATACCTTCTAAATATTTTGAAGTAATATTATAATTTTTACCGTTCGTATTAAAAAGGTAAAGGGATGGCTTTATTAATTGTTTGGTTTCTAGAACTTTTAAAAAAATCGAACTCAAAAAAATTTGCAAAT
The DNA here is from genome assembly GCF_003265365.1 of Petrotoga sp. 9PW.55.5.1. Classification (NCBI taxonomy): domain Bacteria; kingdom Thermotogati; phylum Thermotogota; class Thermotogae; order Petrotogales; family Petrotogaceae; genus Petrotoga; species Petrotoga sp. 9PW.55.5.1. The sequence continues at coordinate 3,502 of NZ_AUPM01000040.1, forward strand.
TAAGTTCTCTATCTTTTGAAACCTTTTCAAAAAGCAGACCTTTCAAGCTCAAAGACATTTTTTTTACTGACTTATTCAAAAAGAAGCCACCTCTAACATTTATTATTATAAAAAATTACCTAAAAATTCTCAGTGAGTTAAATATAGACAGCAAAGTTACTCCTACATCTGCAAAAACTGCTCCCCACATATTGGTTAATCCAAAAGCTGCTAAAGTCAGGAATAATACTTTTATTGTTAAAATAATCGCCAAATTTTGCCAAATTATTTTTGAGGTCTTTAATGAAACATTTTTTGCTTCTACCAATTTTAAAAGATCATCTTCCATTATAACAACATCAGCTGCTTCTATCGCTGCATCAGAACCTAAACCGCCCATGGCAATACCCACATCCGCTCTTGCCAAAACGGGAGCATCATTTATTCCATCTCCAACAAAACCAACCGAAGGTTTTTCTTTTAGGTATTGTTCCAATATCTTCACCTTATCTTCAGGAAGTAATTTTGCATAATATTCATCTATTCCAAGATATTTAGCTACTTTTTGGGCAGTTTTTTTATTATCCCCTGTTAAAAGCACTGTATTTTTAATCCCTATTTCTTTTAATTTCTTAATGGTATCTTTCGAGGTCTTTCTTATTTTATCAGATATTTTGATATAACCAGCAAAATTATTGTTATAAGCTATATATGCTATTGTACCGTCAGTATCTAGAAAAGGAGTTTTAATCCCATTTTCTTCTAGTAAATCTTTATTACCAATAAGTATGATATTTTCTTTTATTCTTGCCTTAACACCTTTTCCTGCAACTTCTTCATATTCATCTATAATATCTTTCCCAATATCCCTATTATAATACTCTTTAATAGATTTTGCTATTGGGTGATTAGAATAATTCTCTGCATGTGCTGCTAGTTCTAACAATTTGTCTTCTTTTATTCCATTGTAACTTTTTATCTCGGAAACTTCAAAAACCCCCTCTGTTAAAGTTCCTGTTTTATCGAAAACCAAAGTTTCCATGTTTTTTAAAGTCTCTAAATAATTTCCTCCTTTAACAAGTACCCCCTCTTTTGATAATCTTCCAATCCCAGCAAAATAACTAAGTGGAATAGAAATAACTAAGGCACACGGGCAAGAAATCACAAGAAAAATCAATCCCCTATAAAGCCAGTTAATAAAAGGGTCTCCAGTTAATAAAGGGGGAACAATGGCTAAAGTTATAGCAGAAAATACAATTATTGGTGTATAATATCTTGCAAATTTAGTTATAAATTTCTCAGTGTTAGCTTTCTTACTTGACGCATTTTCTACAATCTCTAAAATTTTAGAAAAAGTAGATTCCTTATACTCTTTCAAAACCTTTACCGTAATAACCCCACTAAGATTGATAGAACCACTTAAAATCTCATCATTTACTTCAATACTTCTTGGAATAGGCTCCCCTGTCAAGGCAGAAGTATCAACAGCAGAATTTCCTTTAACTGCAACGCCATCTAAAGGAACTTTCTCGCCAGGTTTAATTAAAATCAACTGACCAACTTGTACATCTTCGGGTGAAACTTTTGATATTTTATCTTCAACTAAAAGATTTGCATAATCAGGCCTCATATTAAGCAAAGATTTAATAGATTTCCTTGAATTATCAACCGCCATATCCTGAAATAATTCACCAATCTCATAAAAAATCATAACCCCAACCGCTTCAGGGAATTCACCAATTGCAAAAGCACCAATCGTTGCCACACTCATAAGAAAATTTTCATCAAAAACTGTTCCATTTCTAATATTTTTAAATGCCTTAAACAAAACTTTCCAGCCTGAACTTAGATAAGAAACAGTGAATAATGATATTTTTAAGAAAAAAGGTTCTCTTATTAAAATAGCAGTCACAAAAATAATCAAACTAAAAACTAATCTTCTGATAGAACTTTTTCTCTCATTTTCTTCATCATCAACTTCTTTAAGCTTTTCTTTATCAAGAACCTTTACATCTGGTTCTATTTTTTTTACTATCTTTTCAATCTCCTCTATCTTACTCTCATTATCTATTTTAAACTTGAGGGTCTTAGAAACAAAATTAACGCTAACATCCTCTATTCCATCCAACTTCTTAACGGAATCTTCTATCTTAGTAGCGCAATTAGCACAACTCAATCCTTCTAAAATGACTTCTTTTCTTTTCATAAAACCTCCCCTTAAGTCAATATTATCTATGAACATATGAATACATATTCATATATTTTGAAAAAAATCAAAACTCTTTAATGTGAGAAAAACCGACATCTAGAATTTCTTGTACGTGTTCATCGTTCAATGAATAATAAACGACCTTTCCTTCTTTTCTAAATTTTACCAAATTTGCTTGCCGTAAAATTCTTAACTGATGAGAAATAGCCGACTGCGTTTTATCTAGAAGCTTTGAAAGATCGCAAACACACAACTCATCTGCATTGAACAATGCATAAAGAATTTTCATTCTAGTCATATCTCCCATAACCTTAAAAAAGTCTGATAATTTCAATAACAAATCTTCACTGGGAGTATTTTCTTTTACTTTATTAATAACATCATCGTGAACTTCATGAACCTCGCAAACACCTGATTTTTCATATCTTTTAGCATCAGCTGGAACACTCATTCATATCACCTTGATAAAAATAGATAAAAATAATTGAACAATCGTTCATACATATTATACCACATTTTGTCTTAGAATTTTACCATCCGCATTAGATCATCGGTTCTATTCCCCTTCCTCGAAGAAGTAATTGTAATAGAAATTCCTCTCTTTAGAGGGGTGGATGCGACGTTCTTTGTCGCAGCCGGGGTATGGCTGCAGACAGGGTAGTCGTTGCTATTCCCCTTCCTCTATTTCAGAATTTCTTTTAATTCGCCTATGCTTTTGATTTTGAAGTAAAATTCCCCTTCCTCGAAGGGGTGGATGCAGCGTTTTATGCTGCAGACGGGGTAGTCAGTTCTATTCCCCTTCCTCGAAGGGTGGATGCAGCGTTTATGCTGC
>NZ_AUPM01000041.1 GCF_003265365.1 Petrotoga sp. 9PW.55.5.1
CGACATTGTTTTTCTCCTTTGTTTGTAGGATTGAAGTCATCTATTTAAATTATACCATAGAAGTGATGGTTTTGGTTGGAAAGTAAAATTCCCCTTATGTGATTGGGTAGCGGCATCGCTAACTCAAAATTTCTTTTAATTTCTCTATGGATATTTCCAATAGATTATCTCCTATGTAATTTATCGTTTTTTCATCTGTGTTTCTAATCTTTTCTTTTAATTCTTCAGTCAGCTTTTTACCAAATATTTTTGATAATAATTTAATAGTAACTTCTTTTTCTCCTTCCAAATTACCTTCTTTTCTTATATCTTCAGCTAATGACATAATTGGTTCACTCCTTTCTGTTAATACAGCTTTGTTATAATAATCGTTATCATCCTCTAGCAATGGCAACAAATCAGAATTTCTTAAATAAAAGGGGAAGTCTTTAGGCACATAAGGCATTTTTGCTTTTCTTTTACCTATATCGTTTTTTATCTTTAACTGAATAAAATACTTCATAAACCCTTTGAAAGACCCATTAAAATTAAATTTCTCTATCGCACAAAGAAACAAATACGTCAAACATCCAAAACCATCTTCAAAATTAATTTTACACTTTTTCTCAAGCTTACTTGCCTCTTTAATTAAAAACCCTTGGTATTTTAAAAAAAGTTGCTTCTTGGCATCCTTGTTTCCTTCCTGAGAAAGTTTTACTAGTTCGTTATCAGTCAGTTTTGAGAAGTTATAATGAGTTATAATCTTATTCTCCCCCTTTTTGATTATAATTTTGTTTCCTGTTATACGTATGTATATTACTATATCAAAAACTAATATGCCATGTCAATACTTCTTGAAAAAATTTAACATAAAAAATCTCAACTCTTTTCTTTCTTAGGAAATAAAAGGGCTACAACACCATCGATTAAAATAGAAATAATCAAATCCATAATAGGAGAATATTTCCCAATAGACTTCAAAAACTCTCTAATTGCTTTCATAACAATATTTTTCTTTTCCTTGCCATGACCAGGAATTTCAACCATACGAACTAGATCAGGAATCAAACCAACTATCTCTCTCATAATTATCACCTCCGTATATAATATCCGCAAGCAGGTTTACAGTGAAGTAAATACTTTATTAGGTTTTAAATTCCCCTTCTGTGAAAGCGTAAATGCAGTGCTCTATTTATTTCTAATATCGTTACACTGCGTTAAAAACACCTGCGGATACTGTATGTGGAGTAACAAAAAAAGTATCATCCCCGGGGAAGCTCCAAGAACCAAAAAATGTAAAACCAGCAGGAGGTGAAGATAAATGGCAATGAACTTAGAATCAAGAAAGGCAAAAATTATTTGGATAAGTGTTGTTGACGGAAAAGAATCAAGAAAATCAAAAACCTACGACCTGTACACTGACGTTGAAACAGAAATAAAACCAGCTTTGCAAGGCTTAGCAAGTCTCTGTGAAAATCCTAACTCATTCTTCTACTTCACAGAATCTTACGAAATAATCTAAGGGAGGGATAACAAATGAGAAGACTCAGCATGAAATTCTATGATCCAAACGAACAAAAAAGCAAAACATTATCCGTTGACGGAGTATTAGAAACTCTAACCCAAGCAGAAGTTGAACCCGTAATGCAATCAATGATTGGAGTGTTAGTTCCAGCAACAGCCCAGGTAGATGAAGCATCAATAATCGAAACAACCACAAACGAAATCTTTAATTTAATACAGTAACAAAAAATAACTCATGCCCTAATTGGGCATGAGTATTTTATTAAAATTCAAAATATAATTAAAGGTTCTCTGTTTCAGAAGCCACCATATTATTCCCCGACAACGTCGACTTATAATACAACTCATCGTACAACTTCAAAAAATCCCTAACAGAACTTGCTCCACTCAAATCTATACTCTTACTCTCTTCATCAAACTCAATCTTCAAACCAAAATCTTCGATCATCCTCTTAACTCTATCAAACTCAAACTTCTTATAATTTCCCTTATTAATAACACTATAAAACCTCTTCAAATACAAAGACTTATCTTTAATACTCTCATTAAAATTATCAACCCCTACTATCTTAATATCCTTCCCAAAAAGATTATTGTTCTTTTTTATCTCTTCAATCGCCTTATCTTTTGCATCTTTATACTTCTTATAATACCCAAAATCTCTCTCAAAACAAAACAAACTCCGTATCAAAACAACATCACCAACAACTATATAATCAAAATAATCTTTCGGATCTATTAAAAACTTATTCTTAATCATACTCAATTTCCTAGCACTCAAAGCCAAAATCCTTTTATTTTTAAAAATCTTAGATGGAGTTAGGTACTGTATACCTAACATATACCTCTCCCAACCGCTCTTAAAAATCTTCAAAATCAGTCTTAATCTGGTAATCTCTTCCAAATCCTTAGAGTGGTATAACTTATTATACCTACCCCCTTCAACCCTCATAATTATATCAGAAATATCGCCCACCTGATCCGCTGCATTCTGCATGTATAGAAACTTTCTATCAAAAATAGAAGAGCTATATTCCTCTATTTTATCCCTATCATTCTTCTTCAAATTATCCAAAAACTCTATCAAAGATGACATAAGTATACCTTTAAAAAACTCAGGATCATCATTCGCCAACCAAAAAATATCCTTGTTATCCCCTTGAATAAAGACTTCAAACTCAAAATCAGAAGAATTTTTAACCAAATCACTTAACTTCTCTAAACTCTCCCTTTCAACAATACTCTCAATCAACTGATCAAAATTTACATCACTCACCCTTCTTCACCACCCCAAAATAAAACTCAGGAGTAAACTCCCTAACGGACATCTCATCTTCAATCTTCTTAGAAATCAAAAACCCACATCTACTACCTCCAGACTCAGTCTTAACTCTAAACTTAACCTTATAAATATTATACCCAAACAAAGAAAGAACAGGGTTAATAACGATCAACTCAGACTTCACATACACATTCCCAACTATAACTAAAATAATACCAACAGAAATTAACTCTCTCACACCATTAATACCAATAAAAGGAATGATATAAACAAAAATATACTCAAGCATCCGAACATTCTCTTGAGACACTCTCTCAATCGAAACTGTCTTAGGCTGAGCATACCTCTTAGCAGAAGAAAAAAGAACAACAAACCCAAAAACAACAAACAACGAAAAAACCGAAAAAACAAACAAACAAAAAACTACCGAAATTATTAATCGCAAAAATTACAAAAAGTGGCAAATACGAAAGCAAAAACAAAAAAGACTTAAATAAATTATTAATCATATTATCATCTCCCAATGATAGTATCTGTAAATGTTTCTATTCCCCTTCTGTGAAGGGGTGGATGCAGCGTTTTATGCTGCAGCCGGGGTAGTCGGTTCAATTCTGCTTTAATTCCCCTTCTGTGAAGGGGTGGATGCAGCGTTTTATGCTGCAGCCGGGGTAGTCGGTTCTATTCCCCTTCTGTGAAGGGGTGGATGCAGCGTTTTATGCTGCAGCCGGGGTAGTCGGTTTTATTCCCCTCTTGAGAGGGGTGTCAGACTGAAAGTCTGACAGGGTTTGGTAACATATAATTTGCTGAAAGCAAATTAGTGTAACAGCAAGTAACAAATAAAAATCCAATCATAATTAACGAAAATTTAATAAAACACTTGACAAAATTAAAAAAAAATATATCATAATACTATTAGTGCTTCTATTCCCCTTCTGTGAAGGGGTGGATGCAGCGTTTTATGCTGCAGACGGGGTAGTCGGTAGTCAACGAACAAGGGGGCGACACGAAAAAATGAAAAAACTAACAATTCAAACTCTCGACATAATTCTAATCTTTTCATTCAATACTTTTCTCTTAAAATTACCCATTGCAATATCGATAATCTCATCACTAATAATATACCTTGGAATCTACTCCTTCAGAGTCTACGACACAGAAACAATGAAAAGCTACACAGAATCCTTAATAAAAACCACCGTTGGAACTCTAATCAGTTTCATAGTAATACTAATCATATACTTCTTCCTCAGTAAATACTTCAACAGATACTTTTTCCTTTCAAATTTATTATACACTATTATCCTCTTGCCAATAATACACAAAATAGAATACAATATATACGAAAAACACATGCCAGTAAAAAACTACCTTGTAATAGGAAAAAAAGAAGAAATAGGCCACATAATGCAAGAAATCTCAGACAAAACACTAAACAAAATCCAGTTCACCCAATACATAAACCCAGAACCAACAACGCTTGAAGAAATAATCAACCAAAACGCACTAAAAACAAAAACACCAACACTACATGGCATAGTAATAACAGACCCAGAACTAGAAAAAACCGTAAAACCCCAAATAGAGCATTACAAAAAAGAAGGATTAGAAATACATTATCTACCAAATATAATCGACAGATATCTCAAAAGGATACCCGTTGGAGTTATTGAAAGATATGAAGAACATTACAAAGTCGTATTTGAAAACTCTATGAATTCCCCAACTATCAGAATATTTGATATAATATTTTCTTTAATATTGCTGGTGATCGCTTCTCCTTTTTTACTTGTAAGCATGTTAGTTATAATACTTGACGACTTACTTCACAAGGAAAAGGTAGAAATATTCTTCAAACAAGAGAGAATTGGTCAAAACGAAAAGATTTTCAACGTATATAAACTCAAAACTATGAGAAGAGTTCAAAAAAAAGATGGAACCTATGAAGATGTGCTAACAAAAACAGGGAATTTTCTAAGAAAATTTCGGCTAAACGAGTTGCCCCAATTAATTAACATTTTAAAAGGTGACATAAGCCTAGTAGGTCCAAGGCCTGACATAAAATCGACAAAAATATTTTGTGACGAAAATATACCATATTACAATTATAGATTGCGAATTCCTCAGGGTATTACTGGCCATGCACAAGTTTTTTTTAGGTATCCCGAAGCAGTTACAAAAGAAATATTTTCAGAGAGACTATCTTACGATCTATATTATGTTAAAAACTACAGTTTAACATTGTATTTAGTAACGCTATTAAGGACGGTTGAAACTGTAGTTATGGGGAGAGGAAAATAATGCTGTATGGTTTTAGAATAGAAGACTGGATTTCAAAATCCCTTTCAGAAAAGATTGAACACTATGAAAAACTTGCTGATATAACAAATAGGGTTGATTTTTATCGATTATTTGAAAAAGATAAAATTACTCTGATATTTTCCTACTATGAGTACAATAATTTTACTGAAATAGCACAAGTTTTAGACTCTATAAATTTACTGGTAAAGTTAAACAGAGTATCAAAAATAATTTTTATATCCTCATATAATGTTTATGAACCTGTTTATGGTACTTCATTAAAAGAAGACAGCCCAAAAGCACCAAAAAATTCAACGGGAATAAATGCATTAACTATAGAAAACATATTAATATATCTACATGAAAAATATAACGTAGAAACATACATTCTTAGACTATTCAGCTTATATGGCCCATATATGGATAATTATACGCTTATTTCAAACTTATTTAGGAGTTATATACATAACGAAGTTGTTAAAATAGGAGATTTAAAGAAAGTCAGAGATTTTTTATTTATTGATGATCTAATAAATATCATAAACCAAGTATATGAAAGAGAGAACAGTGGTAACCTATACATATACAACGTGGGAACTAACACACCCACATCGATAAAAGACCTAATAACAAAGATAAACAAGCTAACTAATCGAAAGCCAGAAATAATTTTTAATCCAGAGAGAATTAGGGCTGAATACGACCACGATTATGTAGTTGCTGACAACAAAAAATTATTGCAAGATTTTCCTGACATTAATCTTACACCTTTAGAAAAAGGGTTAGAATTAACTTATCTTTGGGAGTTAGGAAGGGAGAAGAATGTTTGAAGATGCATTGATCTTGGCAGGTGGTTTGGGGTCAAGATTAAGACCTTTAACATACGCTGTTCCTAAACCCTTGCTTCCCATAGGAGAAAAACCTATAATAGAAAGAATAATAGAAAAATTGAGGGACCAAGGAATAAAAAATTTTTTTATTTCCATAAACTACAAAGGGGAAATGATCAAAAATTATTTAAAAAATGGGATGTCATTAGGCGTAAACATTTATTATCTTGAAGAAGAAGAATTTACTGATACAGCGGGTTCACTGTTTTATCTTCCAGATGATTTAAAAAAAGATCTGGTAATACACAACGGGGACGTCCTCAGCAATATAGATTTAAAAAAAATGTATCGGTTATTAAAAGAAGATGACTTTGACCTTGTCATTACTTCAGTTAAAAAAGAAAATCATATAGATTTTGGAGTCTTAGAATTTGACGATAAATCGAAACAATTGTTAAGCTGGGAAGAAAAACCCACTATCAAATTTTATTTAAATACTGGAATATACGGTATAAAAAAAGAAACCGTAAAGTTTGTGAAACAAGAAAAAGAAAAGAATATAGAACTATCCATGCCAGATTTATGGGATTTTTTAATAAAAAAAGGGAAAAAAATAGGAATTTACGAACATAATGGTAAATGGTTTGATATAGGTAAAATAGACGAATATCTAAAAGTTAATGAAGAATATTCAGGGACATAGAAGCCGACTATCTCGGGGATAAATAAGGGAGCAAAAAAATGATGAAAATCCTAATTATATTATTTTTAATAATATTGCCTTTTTCACTCTTTGCAAAAATAGAAGAATACACAGATGTCAATTTATATTTTAAAACTGACTTTGATGCCAACGAAATAAATTTAAATTTGACTTTTGACGATCAGCAATATTTTTTGATTAATTTAGACGCATCATTGAATAACGATGAAAAATATAGATATGAACCATGGCAAGATGTGACAATGTTTGGCTATTACTATTTACTAAAAGAGGGATATATAGGAGTAAATTTAAACGAGAAAGCCGCTTTAACAGTAGGACAAATAATTCCAAAAGATGAAATTGATTCAAAATATGCGCTTTTCTTCAATAATCAAACAGAAATTGGAAAATACACGGTGAGTTTTGATTATGAAGGAGAAAGTTTTTTCTATAAATCCAATTGGATGTTACTTAACAAAGATTCTGCCTTAGATTATCCAGACAGAGGCTTGAATTACAAAACCTATGGTATAACTTTAGGTAATTTTAAAATTGGATTACAAGATACTATTATATACAGAAATAGAGTCTTTGACCCCTATTACTTTTTAAATCCTTTTCCATCAACAATGATTCAAGAAATTAGATACACATATTCCGCCCCATGGGTTCAAAAAGCAGAAAATGTTGATGATAACGCAATGATAGGAATGTTTACGCAATACAACAATGAAAAATCAAGTTATTATTTGCAACTCTTTATTGATGACCTGAATTTAAATAGAATTTTTAATCCAGAATCTTATCAAAATCCAGACAAAATAGCATGGTCTTTGAGAACTAAGCAGGCAACAAAATATGGCATTTTCGGATTTTATCATGCTGGAGCAACAAAATACACAAGTCAGCGTACAGGAACAGATAAACAAACTGAGTATACTTATTATCCTTCTTCGGAGTATTATTATCCAAAAGGGAATTCCGAAACAAAAATATTAGATTACAAAGAAAATTATATAGGTTACATATACGGAGAAAATACAGTTTCTTTTTTAGTAGATTATTTAAATCAATCTGATAAGATGGACAATTACATATCCTTAGAATATGCTATATCAGGAGAAAAATCTCCACATGTATCTTGGAACGGATATAAGACATATGAACCTGGAACACACCTTTTGAACGACGACATTTTAGAACATTTCATTGAACTAAATTGGGAAATGACTCTAAAATTAACCGATAATTTAAAATTAACTCCGAATATAACAATAAACCATTACACAAACAAAATTGAACTTGTAGAAGAAGAAAGAGACGAAGAAGCAAAAATATGGCAACCAGTAGAAGATAACAATGAAACAAACTTTCAAATAGGTATAAAATTTGAAGTAGATCTTTTTTAAGTATTGGAGGTTTGAATCAATGAAAATACTAGTAACAGGTTCAGAAGGCTTTATCGGCTCACATTTAACAGAGCTCTTAGTTGAAAAAGGTTTTGAGGTTAAAGCCTTTGTAAGGTATAATTTTAAAAATGATTGGGGATGGCTTGAAAATTCGAAATACAAAAAGGATATAGAGATATACACAGGCGACGTGAGAGACTACGATTCTGTATACGATGCAATGAAAGATGTAGACGTAGTATTTCATTTAGCAGCATTGATAGGAATACCTTATTCGTATATATCACCTCTTGCCTACATAAAAACAAATACAGAAGGAACATATAATATATTAGAATCTGGAAGAAAATTAAACTTAAAACGTATAATAATAACTTCAACAAGTGAAATATATGGAACTGCTCAATATGTTCCGATTGATGAAGAACATCCCTACAATCCACAGTCTCCATACGCAGCAAGTAAAGCAGCAGCAGACCATTTAGCCTTATCATACTATAGATCTTTTGGAATTCCCGTTACTATTATAAGGCCTTTTAACACTTATGGGCCACGTCAATCAGCAAGAGCAGTTATACCAACAATAATAAGCCAAATCTTAGCAGGCAAGAAACAAATAAAACTCGGAAATCTATCTCCAACACGAGATTTAAACTATGTAAAAGACATAGCTAATGGATTCATAACCGTAGGCTTACACGAAAATACAATAGGCGATGTTTACAATCTTGGTTCTGGACAAGAGATATCTATTGGAGATTTAGCCCAAAAGATAATCGAATTAACTGGAAAAGAAGTAGAAATAATCGGAGACACTCAACGAATTAGACCAGAAAAATCAGAAGTAGAAAGATTACTATCAAATGCAGAAAAAGCAAAAAAAGTAACTGGTTGGGAACCAAAACACACGTTAGAGGAAGGTTTAAAAGAAACAATTGATTGGATAAAAGATAATTTACATTACTATAAACCTGAAATATATAATGTTTGATCAAAATAGATGAAAAATTTATAATTTGGGGGAGTAAATCAACATTAAAAAACACAAAAAACTCTTTTTAACTCTTTTTATAATTATAGGTTTAATTATAATATACATTTTTAGTATCGGTCATTATATAGTATATGAAGACGGATTAGAAAAAGCAGACGCTATTATAATCTTTCTCGGTAGTAACATATCTCGAATATTGCAAGCATATGACTTATACGAAGCTAATTATTCAAATGAAATCATCTTTACTGAAAATTATATTCCTGGAGAAGAATACTTAGACGATAATCTAAATTACATAACAGGCGCTCAAGCTGCAAAGCTATTATTATTAGATTTAGGAGTAAAAGAAGAAGACATAACCTTCTTAAAAGACAAATCTGCGAATACTTTTGACGAAGTAGTTAATATTACAAATTATATTGAAAATAAAGATTATAAAAAAGTTATTTTAGTTACGTCGCCCTATCATTCCAGAAGGACAAGTTTAATGTTTAATAAATCAATAAAAAAGAACAATTTAAAAATTGAAACAATATCTTTCCCAACAAAATACGAAGAGTTTGACAAAACAAAGTGGTATAAAAACAGAGAAAATTTTAATGACGTAATATCAGAAACTCTTAAACTAATCAACTTTTTTATAAATGAGCAGTTTAAGTTGTAAAATTTTTAAAAGAAGGTGTGATTATTACCAAACCTATTTTACTCGATGCACCAAACTTAGGCGAATTAGAAAAAAAATATTTAATCGAATGTATCGATTCGACCTTTGTTTCCTCAGTTGGAAAAAATATAGATATATTCGAAAATAAATTCGCCCAATATCTAAAAGCAAAAAGAGCAGTATCAACTCAAAGTGGAACAGCAGCGATACATCTTGCATTATATGAACTAGGAATAGGGCCTGGTGATGAAGTAATAGTTCCTGTTATAACATTTATAGCAACTGTGAATCCAATCAAGTATGTAGGAGCTACCCCTGTTTTTGCTGATGTTGATCCTGAAACATGGAACATAGACCCAAAAGAAATAGAAAATCACATAACAGAAAGAACAAAAGCAATAATACCTGTTCATTTGTATGGCAACCCTTGCGATATGGATAAAATAATGGAAATATCCAAAAAATACAATATCCCAGTTATTGAAGATGCTACCGAAAGTTTGGGAGCAACGTACAAGGGCCAATTCACAGGTACTTTTGGAGAATTAAATGCATTTAGTTTCAATGGCAATAAGATTATGACCACTGGTGGTGGAGGTATGATAGTAACTAACGATGAAAATAAAGCGGATCATCTTAAATTTTTAGTAAACCAAGCCAGAGATTCAAGCAAAGGATATTACCATCCTGAAATAGGTTTCAATTACAGGATGACCAATTTAGAAGCTAGTTTGGGATTAGCCCAATTTGAAAGACTCCCAGAGTTTCTAAGTAAAAAAAGAAAATTTGCCGAAATATACAAAGAAGGATTTAAAAACAACGATAAAATTATATTTCAAAAATCCTATGCAGGAGCAGAAAGTTCTTATTGGCTAACCTCAATAAAAATTGAATCAAATAAATCAATACCTGAAATACAAGAAGAATTAAAAGAAAAAGGTATTCCAACAAGGAGAGTATTTATGCCTATTGTAGAATTTCCACCATACAAAGAGTACAAAAAAGAAGAATACAAAAATGCATATGAAATCTATGAAAAAGGTTTAAATTTACCTGGTTCAACTGTGAATAATTATGAACAGGTGGAATATATATAGCAAAAACTATAAATAGGTGATAATATGAAAAAAATTTTGTTCACATCACCTGGAAGAAGAGTAGAATTAATAAATTTTTTTAAAATTCAAAATAATTTTTTATTATATGGGGCTGATTATATAAATACTTCTCCTGCATCTTTTTATTTGGAAAAAGTATTCGAGTTACCTTTTAAAATTGATAAAAAATATATTGAAAAAATATTAAATATATGTGAGGAAAATAATATTGATTTGGTAATACCATTAATAGATCCGGAGATTCCTTTATTATCTAATTATGAAAAAGAGTTTTCAAAAATACAAACTAAATTATTAATTCCTAATAAAGATATATGCCAAAAATCATTTAATAAATTAGAAATGTCTAAAGAAATCAGAAAAATTAAAGTTAAACAACCTAAAACTATTTCTATGAATGATATTGAAAAACTAGAAAATATTAATACTGAAAATATTATTATTAAGCCAAAAACAGGTTCATCTTCTAAAAATGTTTTTAAATTAAAAAAAGATGTAGTTAAGGATTTTATAAAATTAATGGATTTTTGCCTTGATGATTTCATTATTCAAGAACATATTAATTATGAATTCGAAGTAACTGTTGATGTTTTTTCTGATTTTGAAGGTAATATTGTTGAAATGTGTCAAAGAAAAAGGTTAAAAACAAGAGGCGGAGAGGTTGAAAGAGCTGTTACTATGAAAGATAAAAAATTAGCAAAAATAGTTGAAAAAATTAGCAAAGAATTGAAAATAAATAGTATTTTTAATATACAATTTCTTTATTCAAATAATAATTATTACTTTTTGGAAATAAACCCTAGATTTGGAGGGGGTTATCCTTTGTCTCATAAATCTGGAGCGAATTTTATTGAAAACATAAATAATTTTATTGAGAATAAACCATATAATTATTATAAATCTAGCAGATATATTGATAATTATTATATGCTCAGATATGATAATGCAATATATACTAAGGAGCTTAAAAAATTATGTTGAAAATGGTTGGTTTTGATTTAGACGATACTCTGTATTATCATTGGTCATTTGAAAAACAGATTTTTTATAAAATATCAATAGTTGTAGAGAAGAAATATGGAATAAATAGAGAAAAATACTTTGAGAACTTAAAATCACTTTTTTTTCAAAAAAATAAATATAGAACTTTTGATTATGCTTTAAAGAACTTAGTTCATGAAATTCCTGAAGATTGGGATAATTTTGTAAAAGATATGATATTGCCAATTTATAGAAATTTTAAACCAAAAGATAAACTAGAAAAAATCGAAGAAAATTTTAAAATAATGTTAGATTATTACACAAAAAAAATACCTTTATTTTTAGTTACTAATGGTAATGTTAATGTTCAAAAAAATAAAATTGATAAACTAGAGATTGCCTCTTATTTTGATGAGATTTTAATTTCAGATTTTTTTGGTAAAGAATATAGAAAACCAAACACATATATGTTTTCATATATTTTGGAGAAATATAATTTAAATCCTAATGAAGTTATATATTATGGAGACGATGAAAAAATTGATAGTTGTAGTGAAATACTGGGAATTAAATTTATTAATATTAGTAAAGATATTAGTAAAGATAGGAGAAAATTTTAATGGATATTTTTTTAAGTTTTTTGTTTTTTATAAGCTTTTTTATAATTTTTTGGGCAATGATAGGTTACCCATTCTCGTTAAAAATCTTGAAAAAATTATATATCTATAAAAAAATAGCAAAAATTATAATAATAAACCAGAAGTCACAGTAATGGTTGTTGTACATAATGAAGAAAAAGTCATAAAAACAAATTAGAAAATCTTTTAAATTTAGAATATCCAAAAGATGAATCAGAGATATTAGTTTCATTAGATAATAGCTGTGATAAAACAAATTCTATTGTAAAAGAAATATTAGGAATCAAAATAGAATATACAGATGACCAATTAGAAGATTTATACAAAAAAGGTTATAAAAACGCTTTCGTTTCAATAGGAAAAGTAGAAATAAACGAACACAGAAAAAAATTATTTAATAAAATAAAAAATATGGGGTTTAATACACCAGTTATAATTTCTAAATCAGCTAATGTTTCACGATATTCTGAAATTGGAGAAGGGACCTTAATTGTAAAAAATATTGTAATTAATCCAGGAACCCAGATTGGGAAAAACTGTATCATTAACACTGGATCTATTATTGAACATGATTGTATTATAGAAGACAATGTTCACATAGGACCAGGAGCAATATTAAGTGGTGGAACACACATAGGTAAGAATTCCTTTATCGGAACTGGTGCTATAATAATTCAAAACATAAATATATCGCAAGATACCTTAATTGGAGCTGGCGGTGTAGTTGTAAAGGATATCAACAAACCAGGAGTATATGTAGGAAATCCAGCAAAAGGAATAAAATAAGGTGGCAAAGGATAGAAAACAAATGGCTAAAATCTTAATTTTAACTAATACAATCGAAGGTTTATATAATTTTAGATATGAACTCTTAGAAAGATTAATCAATGAAGAATTTGAAATTTATTTTTCTATACCTGAAAGTAAAAATGATACAAAAGTAAAAAAATTAATCGAGCTTGGATGTAATTACATAGAAACAAATTTAGATAGGCGAAGTATAAATCCTTTTAAAGATTTGAATTTAGTTAAACAATATGAAAAAATAGTAAAAAAAATAAGACCGAATATAATTACTAGTTATACAATAAAGCCTAATATTTATGGATCTTATGTTGCAAAAAAATATAAAATCCCTATTATTATTAACGTAACAGGGTTAGGTTCTGGATTTAATAATAACAATACAAAATGGTTAGTTGAAAGAATGTATAAATACGCCTGTAAAAATGCTTACACTATATTTTTCCAAAATGAATCCAATTACAATTATTTTATTGAGAATAAAATAACAAAAAAAGATAAATCAAAAATAATTCCTGGTTCTGGTGTTAATTTAGAAAAATTTAAGCCAATGGAAAAAACCAAAGAAGATGGAATTGTTAGATTTCTTTTTATGGGCAGAATAATGAAAGAAAAAGGAATAGAAGAGTACTTAAAAGCCGCCGAATATATAGCTGATAAATATTCAAACGTGGAATTTCAAATTTTAGGCCGTTTCGAAGAAGAAAAATACAAAGAAATTATTTTAAATAACAATAACTCAAAAATAAAATACTTAGGGGTCTCATATGATGTTAGAAACGAAATAAAAGAGATAGACTGCATAATAAATCCCACATATCATGAAGGAATGTCTAATGTTTTATTGGAAGGAGCAGCAATGGCAAAGCCACTACTATCTTCCAACATTCCTGGTTGTAGAGAGATTGTAGATAACGGAGTTAATGGATACCTATTTGAACCCAAAATGGAAACAAGTCTAATTAAAACAATCGAAAAATTTTTATCTCAAAATGAGTCAGACAGAATTAAAATGGGTATTGCTAGTAGACAAAAAGTAGAAAGAAGTTTTGACAGAAATTTAGTTATAGATATTTATTTGGAAGAAATAGCTAAGATCTTAAAATCTAAAAAAGAGAGGATATTCCCAAACGTCTAATCAAAACTTTTAAGGAGCAGGTGAAAAACATGTCGAATGTTTTAATAACAGGTGGAGCAGGTTTCATTGGATACCATTTTTCTAAAAAACTTTCTAATAATAATTTTTCGACGATTATTTTAGACAATTTAGACGATTATTACGACATTCATTATAAATTGAATAGGTTATCTTTTTTAGGGATAGATACTTCAAAAATAGAGTATGGCAATGAAATTATTAGTAAAACTTATCCCAAATTAAAATTCATAAAAGGGGATGTAAATGACCAAGAATTGATAGAGGATATCTTTTCAAAAAATGAAATTGAATACGTTGTTCATATGGCAGCTAGATCAGGTGCAAGGGGATCATTTTCTAATCCTCACGAATACATAAAAGACAATATTGAGGGAACTGCTAATATACTTCGTGTATGTGGCAAACACAACATTAAGCACTTTGTATTCACATCATCGAGTTCAGTTTATGGAAGCAAAAATGATGAAAATATTGAATCAGCAAAATTAAAACCTATCTCATTATATGGAGCTTCTAAACTTTCAGCAGAAATTATCTCTGAAACTTATTCAAAATCAAAGGATTTACCAGTTACTGTATGTAGATTATTTTCTGTTTATGGCCCTTTAGGTAGACCGGATGGATTTATATTCAAAAGTATAGAAAGTATAAAGAATGATATATCTATTGAGTTATTTAATAGTGGGGAAATGTGGCGTGATTTTATTTATGTAAATGATGTAATTGAGATTCTTTTTAGGATTTTACTTTCAAAGCCTGAAAATAACTTTAAAGTGTACGATATTGGAACTGGGGTAGCTACCAAAATTACAGATATAATCCAAATTTTAGAGAAAATTTTAGGAAAGAAAGCAAAAATAAGAAATGTTAGTGGTGACAAATCTGAAAATACAATAACTAAAGCGCATAAAGAGTTAATGTTTAAAGAATTAGATATACAAAAAATAACTGACATAGAAAGAAACTTAAGGGACTTTTTGAAAGAGGAGAATTTGTAATTTATAAGTTTCAAGTTTGAAGATAATATAACTCATCAAATTTGTTTTGGAGGTTTAACATTGATAGAAAATTACAAACCACTTGATAAAAATAAAAGATATCTAATAACTGGGGTAGCTGGGTTCATAGGATTTCATTTAGCAAAAAGATTACTCGATGAAGATTGTTTTGTAATTGGATTAGATAACTTAAATCATTATTATGATGTAAACTTAAAAAAAGATAGGTTAAACATCATCAAACAATACAACAAATTCAAATTCTACTATGCCGATTTACAAGATAAACAAACCTTAGAAAAGATATTCAAAGAAAATAAAATAGAAAAATTTATAATTTTACCAGAAGAAGAAAAGCAAAAAATATCAAAAAATTCAAGAAAGAAAGTTTAAAAAGAATTTGATAGAAATATAATAATAGAAGAATATCTAAAAAAATAAAAAAACTAATTTAGAAAGAGGATAATCAATGAACTTATATGAAAAAATAAAAAATAAAGAAGAAAAAATCTCTGTAATAGGACTTGGATATGTTGGTATCCCTCTAGCCATATCTTTTGCAAAAGTTGCAGATGTTGTTGGATTTGATATTTCTGAATCAAAAGTAAAAAAATATTTAGAAGGAATAGATGTCACAAAAGAAGTAGGAAACGAGGCAATAAAAAATACAACAGCAAAATTTACATCAAAGGAAAAAGAAATTCAAAAATGTAAATTCCATGTTGTTGCAGTACCAACTCCTATAAATAAAGATAAAACTCCTGATTTAAAACCATTAGTGGAAGCCAGTAAAACTGTTGGAAAAAATCTAACAAAAGGATCTATAGTTGTTTTTGAATCTACAGTTTATCCAGGAGTAACTGAAGAAATCTGTGTTCCTATATTAGAAAAAGAATCAGGGTTAATATGTGGGATAGATTTCAAAGTAGGTTATTCTCCAGAAAGAATAAATCCAGGAGATAAAGAACACAGGTTAGAAACTATAGTAAAAGTTGTTTTCGGAATGGATGAAAAATCTTTAGAAGATATAGCAAAAATATATGAAATGATAATAGAAGCAGGAGTATACAGAGCAGAAAGTATAAAAGTAGCAGAAGCAGCTAAAGTAATTGAAAATTCACAAAGAGATATAAACATAGCTTTTATGAATGAACTTTCTATAATCTTCGAAAAAATTGGAATAGATACCAAGGCTGTATTAAAAGCTGCTGGAACAAAATGGAATTTTTTAAATTTCACTCCTGGTTTAGTTGGAGGGCATTGTATTGGGGTAGATCCTTATTATTTGACTTATAAAGCTGAACTAATGGGTTATCATTCTCAAATTATTTTAGCTGGTAGAAAAATAAACGATAATATGGGAAAATATGTTGCAGAACAAACAATAAAAAAATTAATAAAAGCAGATAGACAAATAAAAGGTTCAAAAGTAGCAATATACGGAGTAACATTCAAAGAAAATTGTCCTGATGTAAGAAATACAAAAGTAGTTGATATTATAGATGAACTAAAAGAGTATGGTGTTGAAACAATGGTTTATGATCCAGAAGCAGATAAAGAAGATTTAGAAAGAGAATATGGAATAAAATTAAACGAAGAAAAAAACATAAACAATATAGATGCAGTAATCCTAGCAGTACCTCACGATATTTTTAAAGAAATTGATTTAAAACAACTAAAAGAGAAATTTTCAAATAGTAAATATGTTCTTATAGATGTAAAAGGACTATTTGACAGAAAAGAAGCAGAAAAAGAAAACTATATTTATTGGAGGCTCTAATAATTGAATAAAAAATATAATGCTTTAGATAAAAATAAAAGATATCTAATAACTGGAGTAGCTGGGTTCATAGGATTTCATTTAGCAAAAAGATTACTCGATGAAGGCTGTTTTGTAATTGGATTAGATAACTTAAACGATTATTATGATGTAAACTTAAAAAAAGATAGGTTAAACATCATCAAACAATACAACAAATTCAAATTCTACTATGCCGATTTACAAGATAAACAAGCCTTAGAAAAGATATTCAAAGAAAATAAAATAGATATAGTTGTAAATTTAGCTGCTCAAGCTGGAGTTAGATACAGTCTTACTCACCCTGAAGCATATATCTATTCTAATATCGTTGGCTTTCTAAATATATTAGAGATGTGTAGACATAACAAAATAGAACATCTGGTTTATGCTTCATCAAGTTCAGTATATGGAATGAATGTAAAAATGCCTTTTTCTGTACATGATAACGTTGATCACCCTGTAAGTTTATATGCAGCAACAAAAAAATCTAATGAACTAATGGTGCACACTTACAGCCATTTGTATAATCTACCTACAACAGGCTTAAGGTTTTTCACGGTTTATGGACCTTGGGGTAGGCCAGATATGGCATTATTCTTATTCACAGATGCTATTGTTAATAATAAACCTATCAAAGTATTTAATTATGGAAAAATGAAAAGAGATTTCACTTATATAGATGATATTATTGAAGGGGTAGTAAGAGTATTAAACAATCCTCCCCACCCTAATCCAAATTGGGACAAAGAAAAAGCAGATCCAGGAACAAGCTCAGCCCCTTACAAGGTTTATAACATAGGAAATAACAAACCAGTAGAACTAATGGAATTCATAGAAACCTTAGAAAAAAAATTAGGTAAAAAGGCAAAAAAAGAATTTCTACCTTTACAAGACGGGGATGTGCCTGAAACTTATGCAGATATAGACGATTTGGTAAAAGACTTTGGTTTTAAACCAAACACTACCATAGAAGAAGGAATTGAAAAGTTTGTTGAGTGGTATGGAGAGTATAAAAAATAAAATAATTATTGAAAGTTGTAAAATTTAGTTTTTGAAAAAGTTTTTGAGCCATTAAAACCAGGGGATGTACCCGCTACATATGCTTCAACTAAACTCTTAGAAAAAGTTATTGGATTTAAACCAAAAACAAGTATAGAAGAAGGACTACAAAAATTCACAGATTGGTATGTAGATTATTATAACGTCAAATAAGATAAAATTCTCTTTCAAGGAGTGAGATATTTAATGTACAAAAATAAAATAAGTATTATAGGCACAGGATATGTAGGGTTAGTAAGTGGGGTGTGTTTAGCAGATTTTGGAAATACTATTATTAATGTTGATATAGATGAAGAAAAAATAAAGTTACTTAATGAAGGAATTCTACCAATATACGAGCAAGGATTAGAAGAAATAATGAAAAGAAACGTTGAAGCTGGAAGAATAACTTTCACTACAGATATAGCTACCGCTATTAAACAAAGTGAAGTTATATTTATCGCAGTAGGAACACCACCTGATGAAAATGGAAAGGCAGATTTAAAAGCTGTATTGTCTGTTGCAGAAAGTATTGGAAAACATATAAACGACTATAAAGTAGTTGTAGATAAATCTACAGTTCCAATAGGGACAGGAAGAAAAGTTGAAAGAGTAATCCAAGAACAAATGATCAAAAGAGGGGTAAATTATGAATTTGATGTAGCAAGTAATCCAGAATTTCTAAGAGAAGGCAAAGCTGTTCATGATTTTCTGCATCCAGACAGAGTAGTAATAGGAACAGAAAGTGAAAAAGCAAAAGAAATATTGAAAGAAGTATATCGAGCATTATATCTCAACGATACTCCTTTTGTTTTTACGAATCTTGAAACAGCAGAAATGATAAAATATGCTTCAAATGCTTTTTTAGCAACAAAGATATCTTTTATTAACGAAATATCTATTCTTTGCGAAAAAGTTGGAGCAGACGTGCAAAAAGTTGCAAAAGCTATGGGAATGGATGGAAGGATAAGCAGCAAATTCTTACATGCAGGGCCTGGTTACGGAGGAAGTTGTTTTCCAAAAGACACAAAGGCACTTGTAAATATAGCAAATGAATACGGAGTAGAGTTAAAGATAATCAAGGGAGCAATAGAAGCAAACGAAAGGCAAAAACTTTATATGGTAGAAAAGATAGAAACAAACTTGGGAGATTTAAAAGGTAAAAAGATTGGTATTTTAGGTTTAAGTTTCAAGCCAGAAACAGATGATATGAGAGAAGCCCCTTCTTTAACTATTATTCCAGAATTGATTAAAAAAGGAGCAACCATAACCGCATACGATCCACAGGGTATAAAAGAAGCTGTTTGGAGATTAAAAGAGTATGAGAAAGATATTGTATATTGTGCAAATGAATATGAAGTAATGAAAGGTGTGGATGCTTTAGTAATTCTAACAGAATGGAATCAATTCAGAAGGTTAGATTTAATAAGAGTAAAGAACTTAATGAAAGGTGATTATTTCTTTGATTTACGAAACATCTATGAAAAAGAAGAAATAGAAAATGTAGGATTAAAACATATTGGAGTCGGATTACCAGAAAGAAAAGACGGGGTTGATAAGCAAAATAAAAATAAAAAAGATATAATTTAAAACAATTCGGTTTTCTTCCAATATCCAATATTCGGGTGTGTGTTCGCTACCTTTACAAGACGGGGATGTGCCTGAAACTTATGCAGATATAGACGATTTGGTAAAAGACTTTGGATTCAAACCAAACACTACCATAGAAGAAGGAATTGAAAAGTTTGTTGAGTGGTATGGAGAGTATAAAAAATAAAATAATAGTGGTTAGCAATAAATTCAACTATTATCAATTAAAATAAATTAAAAAATGCATCCAAACACAAGGAAGTGATTCAATGAAGTTTCAGTATATTTATGATCATTCTCCAATTTTTTTTCAAAATTTTATGACTAGCGTTTATGGTTATAGCCTAAAACGTACCAGATATGGAAAATATTATCATGAACATATGCAATTATTGAATAAATTGCACTCATACTCAAAGGAACAGCTTCAAGCGTATCAATTTGAAGAGATGATGAAATTGTTACGATATGTCAACGAACATAGTAAATTTTATAATGAATTGTATAAAAATATCAACATAGATGATATAAAAGCAATTGAAGACATAAAAAAGCTTCCTATCGTTACTAAAGAAATGTTGAGGAAAAGCATCGAAGATGTTATTACCATTCCTAAAAAAGGAGCAGTTGCGGATCATACTGGTGGAACTACAGGTAAATCCTTGATTGTATATAATAGAGTTGAAGATATTCAGAAAAGAATGGCTGTCTTGGATTTTTTTAAACTAAAAAATGGCTTTGAGAATATAAAAATGAAGAAAGCAACTTTTATGGGAAAGCATATAGTGCCACCTAATCAAAAAAAGAAGGTATTTTGGCGATATAATAAACCAATAAAACAAATGCTTTATTCTTCCTTTCATTTAACAGAAGAGAACATTCCGTATTACATTGGCAGTTTAAATGATTTTAAGCCAGTTGCAATAGATGGGTTTGTATCTTCAATATATGAAATTGCTTTTTATATAAAAAGAAAAAATGTTAAATTGAAATTCCAGCCCAAAGTTATATTTCCAACAGCTGAAACTCTAACTGAAGATTATAGACAAACTATAGAAGAAGTTTTTAATTGTAATGTTCGTAATCAATACGCTTCTTCAGAGGGAGCTCCTTTCGTTTGGGAATGTGAATATGGAAATTTGCATTACGATATAACAACCGGGGTGATTGAAAACGATGATAATTCGAATGAAGTATTAGTTACCAGCTTTTTGAATTACGGTACACCACTAATTAGATACAAAATAGGGGATAGTATGATTTTTGAAGATTCAAGTAGAAGATGCGAATGTGGCTTTAATACTCCTTTAATTAAATCTATTGAAGGGAGAAAGGTTGACTATCTATACTCAACAAAAGGAGCTAAAATAAATCTTGGAAATGTTTCAAATATTTTTAAAAATGTTCCTAATACAATTATTAAAGCACAACTCATACAAGATAAAATAGATCATTTAATTGTAAAAATTGCGGTAGATAATAACTTTTCTTTAAAACACAAAGATTTATTAATAGATGAAATTAAACACAAATTTGGAAATGATATGAAAGTAGATATTGAAATTGTTGATGAAATCCCTAGGGGAAAAAGTGGAAAACATAGATTAATAGTGAATAAAGTAGAGAAGAATTTTTGATTACCTTTTTTATAACCTAATGGAGGAAGAAGCTTATGAAAATAGCCTTTGTTGGTGATATCGCGTTAATAGGCAAATATGATATTACTAAAAATCCTAACACAAAGATAAGGTTAAATAACTTATCTAAAAAATTAAAAGAATACGATTATGTAGTTGGAAACCTAGAATCTCCTTTAACAAATCGCGATCATACGTTAATATGTAAATCTATGCATTTACGATCAACACCAAAAAACGTAGAGCTTTTAAAAGATCTTAACATAAATGCTGTTTCTCTTGCAAACAATCATATTTTTGATTTTGGCAAAAAAGGTATGAATGAAACTATTAAAATATTAGAAGATAACGGAATTGAATGGTTTGGGGTAGACAAAAAATATTTATTAAAAGAAATAAAAGGCGAAAAAGTATCATTTAGTGGTTTTTGTTGTTATAGTACAAATGGTGCGGGGTATAGAAAAAAGAAAGCTATTATAGGAGTCAACCCTCTTATATCGGAGTCAATTATCGAGCAGATTCACTCCGATGAAAAGAATAATGCTTATAGTATTTTTTCATTTCATTGGGGGGATGAACACACAAATTTTCCTAATCCTGAACATGTTAGTTTAGTCAACAAACTAACATTGATTAAAGATATGCTAGTTGTTGGGCATCATCCACACGTTATACAAGGAATACAAAAAATCAAAAATTCATTTGTTGCTTATAGTTTAGGTAATTGTCTATTTGACGATGCTGTTTCTATTACAGGAAGGTGGATGCTTAAGCAAATTCCAGAAAACAAAAAATCATTTATTCTTGAAGTTGAAATTATTGATGGCGCTCTGAGTAATGTAGGATACGTTGGGTTTATAGATGATGATATTGAGGGCCTCAAATTTTATGATATAAAAGATGAAATTAAACTAATATCAGAACCGTTAGAAAAAGATTTATTGGGAAAAGAATATGAAAAAATGAGAAATAATCAGATAAGTAAATCTTTAGAATCTAAATTTGGCAAAAGAGATTGGAAATGGTTAATAAGTAGATTAAATTATTATTCGATTTGTGCGCGTATAAAAGGGAGATTTATGAAGAAAAAATATTTAAAAGAAGTTAAAAAATTTTTGGAGGAGCTTTGAAGATGAAAAAAGTTTTATATATTGGTAATTTTGATTTTCCTAATAATAATGCAGCAGGAAAAAGAGTATATTCCAATGGGAAAATTTTAGAAGAATTGGGTTATAAAGTTATTTTCGTAGGCTTGGATAGAAATTTGAACGGAGAAATTCCTTTAAAAGAAACAGAAAATATTTATGATGGATTTATATATTATAATTTTCCTTATCCACGTAGTAATCTTGATTGGTTAAATTATAGAAAAAATCTGAATTCTTTAATAGATTTATTTTTTATAGAAGAAATGGGAAAGGATGTACAGATTGTTATTTACTATGGAAGCTTATCTTTGTCAATATTTATTAAAAAACTAATGAGGTTTTGCAGGAAGCATCAGATTAATTTAATAGCTGATTGTACTGATCGACTAACCATCAAAACTAATAATCTAGCTTTAAATTTCGTAAAAGGGATAGATGAAACTTATTTGAAAACATATTTAAATAAAAAAGCGGATGGAATCATCACTGTTAGCAATTATTTAGCTAATTATTATAAAAACGCAGGTTGTAAAACTGTTATTATACCCCCGTTATCACCTAATAAGTATACAATTTCTGATATAGATTTTAATCTGGAAGATAAAAAAGTAATATCTTATGCCGGCATACCTTTTAGAAAAAATCAAAAGGATATGGATCCAAGTACTTTCAAAGACAGAATAGATAAGATGATAATGCTTCTACATATTGCAAAAAAAAGAGGGTGTAAATTTGTTTTTAATGTATTTGGATTAACTCAAAACGAATATTTGTACGCAATTCCATCTCATGGCAAAATAATTGATGAACTAGGTGAAAGTATTTGTTTTCATGGACTAACGACTAATGAAGAAGCTATAAAAAATATTAGAAAGTCGGACTTCACTTTTTTAGTTAGAGATGTTAAAAGAGATACATTAGCGGGATTTCCTACAAAAGTATCGGAAAGTATTAGTTGTGGAACTCCTGTAATAACAAATAGGACAAGCGATTTGGAAAATTATGTTATTGAAGGGAAAAATGGTTTTTTCATAGACACACTTGCCGGAGAAATAGATGAGAATAAGTTTATTGAGATTATGAATTTAGATAAAGAAAAAATAATCTTTATGAAAAATTATTGCATAAATAATAACATCTTTTATTATAAAGAATATAAAGACAAAATGGCAGATTTTTTGAATGAAGTTTTAAGTAATGGTAACTGAAAAATATAAACAAATGAATCAAAAAATTAAAAAAGTTGAGAAGATTATGCTTCCATTCTAATAAAACTGAAAAACCTAGTAGAAATTTATAATAAATCTTATTAAATAGAAAAAATGAATATGTTCTATAAAAAATGATTTATACTTTAGTAACTGATACCTTTAATATGGTTGGAAAGAATTATTATTTTATATTTTTATATAGTGTAATATTTAAGAAGGGGGCGTTTGAATTGGAAACAAAAAACTTCAAAGACAAAGTTTTATTAGTTACAGGCGGAACCGGTACTTTTGGTAATGCGGTAGTTAGAAGGTTTCTAAATACAGATATAAAAGAAATTCGAATATTCTCTCGTGATGAAAAAAAACAAGATGACATGAGAAGATATTATAAAAATGACAAGCTAAAATTTTTCATCGGAGATGTTCGAGATATACAAAGTGTTAGAAATGCAATGCATGGGGTAGAGTATGTATTTCAAGCAGCAGCTTTAAAACAAGTCCCCTCTTGCGAATTTTTTCCTTTGGAAGCTGTTAAAACAAACATATTAGGCACAGAAAATGTTTTGACAGCTGCGATAGAGTATCGAGTAAAAAAGGTTGTTTGTTTATCTACTGATAAAGCAGTTTACCCAATAAACGCTATGGGTATGTCAAAAGCCCTTATGGAAAAGGTTTTTGTTGCTAAATCTAGAACGGTAGATCCAGATAAAACTCTCATTTGTGGTACTCGATATGGCAACGTCATGGCATCAAGAGGTTCTGTTATTCCACTTTTTGTCTCACAAATAAAAAGCGGAAAGCCTCTTACCGTAACTAACCCAGATATGACAAGATTCTTAATGAGTATAGAAGAAGCAGTTGATCTTGTATTATATGCATTTGAAAATGGAAATCAAGGAGATAGATTTGTAAGAAAATCTCCTGCAACTACAATAGGCATACTAGCTCAAGCTTTAAAAGAGATCTTTGAAGTTGATAATGAAATAAAAATAATAGGAACAAGACATGGAGAAAAAATGCATGAAACTCTTCTAACAAAAGAAGAACACCTTGTTGCCCAAGATTTAGGAGATTTTTACAGAATACCTCCCGATATAAGAGACTTAAATTATGAAAAATATTTTGATCAAGGAACACTAGATTTATCAAAATATGAAGATTACAGATCAGATAACACTACTATTTTAAATTTAGAACAAACAAAAGAAAAATTACTCGCACTTGATTACATACAGATAGAACTTGAAGATTTTAAAAATGGTGGAACAACACCTGTTGCAAGTGAAGGGTTTTAAAACAAAGAAAGGTTGATGTTATGAATATATTAGTAACGGGATCAAAAGGATTTGTCGGGAGAAATTTAATCGCAGAATTAAAAAATTGTGGATACAGAAATATCTATGAGTTTGATGTTGATACACCAAAAGAAAAATTAGAAGAGTACTCAGAAAATTGTGATTTTGTATTTCATTTGGCTGGAGTAAATAGACCAGAAGATCCTAACGAATTTATGAAAGGAAATTATGGCTTTACGCTTGAATTGTTAGAAAAACTAAAAGCACACAACAATAAAAGCCCAATACTCTTAACTTCATCAATACAAGCTGAATTAGGCAATCCATATGGAAAAAGCAAAAAAGCGGGAGAAGATTTATTATTTCAATATTCAAAAGAAAATAACGTTGAGGTTTATGTATATAGACTACCTAATCTTTTTGGAAAATGGAGTAAGCCAAACTATAATAGTGTTGTAGCTACTTTCTGCTACAATATAGCAAGGGATTTAGAAATAAAAATAAACAATCCAGAATCAGAACTAACCCTGTGTTACATAGACGATGTCTTAGATGAATTTAAACGTGTATTAAAAAACAAACCAACAAAAAAAGGCGATTACTGTTATGTACCTGTAGCGTATAATACGTCAGTTGGAGAACTAGCACAAATAATAAAAAGCTTCAAAGAAACAAGAAAAAATTTAGATATTCCTAATATGTCAAATCCCTTTATTAAAAAATTGTACAGTACTTATTTAAGTTACTTACCAGAAGACAAATTGAGCTATGAATTAAAAATGAATATTGATAACAGAGGTTCTTTTACAGAGTTTATCAAGACTTTAGATAGAGGTCAAGTGTCAATAAACATTATAAAGCCTGGAATTACAAAGGGAAACCATTGGCATCATACAAAAAATGAAAAGTTTTTGGTAGCATATGGAGAAGGAGTTATTAGATTTAGAAAAATAGATTCTCAAGAAATTATAGAATACAATGTAAGTGGAGACAAGTTGGAAGTAGTAGATATTCCTCCAGGATACACTCACAATATAGAAAATGTAGGAAAAACAGACATGGTTACTGTTATGTGGGCAAATGAACCTTTTGATCCAGAAAATCCTGATACTTATTATTTGGAGGTTTAAAGTGAACAAACACAAAGTTATGACTGTTGTAGGAACAAGGCCTGAAATAATAAGACTTTCTCAAGTGATTAGAAAACTAAATAAATCAGAAGCAATAGAACATTATTTAGTTCATACAGGACAGAATTACGACTATGAATTGAACGAGATTTTTTTTAGAGATTTAGAATTAAAAAAACCAGACTATTTTTTAAATGCAGCAACTGGAAATGCCGTTGAAACTACCGGTAATATACTTATGAAAATAGATCCTATCTTAGAAAAAATAAAGCCAGATGCATTTCTAGTTTTGGGAGACACCAACAGCTGTTTATCCGCCTATGCAGCAAAAAGAAGACATATCCCTGTTTTTCATATGGAAGCGGGAAATAGATGCTTTGACCAAAGGGTTCCTGAAGAATTAAATAGAAGGATAGTTGATCAAATAGCTGATATAAACCTTGTATATAGTGATTTAGCTCGGGAACATCTTATCAGAGAAGGATTTCCTTCAGATAGGGTAATAAAAACGGGAAGTCCAATGTACGAAGTGTTACAAAATAAGAAGGAAGAGATCGAAAAATCAGAAATTTTAAGTAAATTAGACTTAAAAGAAAATCAATATTTTGTAGTCTCGGCACACAGAGAAGAAAACATAAATTCTGAAAATAATTTTAACAATTTAATAGATAGTCTAAACGCAATAGCAGAAATATATCAACTACCGATAATTTTTAGTACACATCCTAGAACAAGAAAAATGATAGAATTAAAAGATATAAAACTTCATCCACTAATTAGAACAGAAAAACCTTTTGGTTTCATCGATTATATCAAGTTACAAATGAATGCAAAGGCTGTTTTAAGTGATAGTGGAACAATAAGCGAAGAAACATCTATATTAAAATTAAAAGCTTTAAATATTAGAGAAGCTCACGAAAGGCCAGAAGCGATGGAAGAAGCAACTGTGATGATGGTAGGGTTAAATAAAAAAAGGATACTTCAAGGATTAAAGATATTAGAAACTCAAAACAAAGAAACAATAAGACCTGTTAATGATTACATAGTTCCAAATGTGTCTGACAAAGTATTAAGAATAATTGTATCTTATACTGATTATGTCAATAGAGCCGTTTGGGGAGAGAATTGATGAGAAATAAAAATATAAAAAAAATAATGTATGTAACTTCAATGAATGTAATTAAAATTAATGATAAATATTATTGTTCAAATGCAGCTTTACCTACTTTAAATAGGTATATACATAACTTTGGATTTATTTATTTAATATGTAGAGTCCATGATAAAATAGAGAAAAATGATAGGTATTTTGTGGAAATGCCAAAAGAAGTTGAGGTTTTGGGTGAAAGTTCGTATATAAAAATGTTAAGGCCAAGATTTTTGAATGTTATAAAAAGCACTTTAAAAAACACGAAATTTATTTTTATTCATTTTCCATCTATACCAAGTTATTTAGTTGCTTATTACGCTAAAAAAATGAATATTAACTATTGCTCCGTTGTTGTTGGATGCACATGGGATTCTTTTTTTAACTACAGTTTTATTGGAAAAATATTAGCACCTTTTAGTTTTTTAATAATGAAAAAATACATACGAAAAAGTAAATATGCCATTTATGTGACAAAAGAGTTTCTTCAAAATAGATATCCATGTTATTGTAATTCAATAAATGCTTCAAATGTTTATATAACAGAATTAAATGAAGAAATTCTACTAAAAAGAATTAAAAAAATTGAAAATTATAAAGATGATCACATATATTCTCTAGCAACATGTGCTGCAGTAGATGTGAAATTTAAGGCCCAAGAAGATGTTATAAAAGCAATTTCAAAATTAAAAAGAAAGGGAAAAATCTTTAATTATTATCTAGCTGGTGGAGGAGATCAAAAATATTTGAAAAAAATTTCTAGAAAATATAATGTAGAAAAACAAGTATTTTTTTTAGGCAACCTTAATAATGAACAAATAAATAATCTTTTAGATAAAATTGATATTTATATTCAGCCTAGCAAACAAGAAGGGTTACCAAGAGCAGTGATAGAAGCAATGAATAGAGCTTGTCCAGTACTAGGGGCAAATACAGGTGGTATTCCAGAATTAATAGATAAAAAATATGTTTTTAAAAAGGGTAGAGTTAATGATATTGTAAAAAAGATAGAAGAAATTTTAAAAGATGATATGAAAAATGTAGCAAAAAGAAATTTTGAAGAATCATCTAAATATTTGAGTAGTATAATAGATGAAAGAAGAAACAACTACTACATTAAAATAAAAAAAGAAAATGATTTGTAAATAATTCTCAAAATTAATTAGACAAGGATCTGACCGATAAATGAAAATAGCAGTAGCAGGAACAGGATATGCGGGATTATCATTAGCAGTGTTATTATCTCAAAACAATGAAGTAGTAGCACTTGATATAATAAAAGAAAAAGTAGAGATGATAAACAACAAAAAAACACCCATATCAGACAAAGAAATAGAAGAATACGCAGCCTCACCCCTTGTTTTATTTTACCATTTCTTTCATTTTTCTCCAATCTCCATGAGGGGTGATTACGGGAGGGATTGATGATGATTTATAATAAATTGTTATTTCTTTGGCTGGATGATCAAGCATTTTATCCTCAACAAATTAAAAAAAGAGGTATAAAAGTAGCGAATGTTTTTAAAAAACACCCGAAGATAATCAGGGCTATAAGAAGATTACAAATAGATATGAAAATACCATTTATAAAACCTTGGCTGGAATCTTGGGCAGATAATTTAGACAAATATGAAACAATTATAATTCATTCATCAGTTATTACTGTACCTGTTGTAAAATATATTAGAAAGAAAAATAAAAATATTAGGTTAATTGTTTGGTATTGGAACCCTGTATCTAAGTCAGCTTCAATTGAAGATTATCGAAAATATGATTGTGAGATATGGTCTTTTGATAAAAACGATTGCGATAAATACAATTTAAGTTTTAATACTCAATATTATTTTGATAATATTAAATTAGGTGATTCAGAAGAAAAACATTTAGAGGTTTTATTTATTGGTGGAGATAAAGGTAGAATTGAAAATTTAGCAAAGATTAAATATTATTTAGATAGAAATAATATTTCAAATCTTTTTTATATCACACCCACTGGCAATAAAAAAAATAAGAAGCATTTAAAGCTTTATAATAACAAAAAAATTCCATACGAGGATGTTTTAAGATATATATCTAAAAGCAAAACTATTCTTGACTATGTATCTGAAAATCAATCTGGAATGACAATAAGACCATTAGAAGCACTTTTTTTTGGTAAGAAATTAATTACTAATGATATAAATATTATTAATGAAAATTTTTATAATGAAAATAATACTTTCATTATAAAACATGATAATTTAAATGATTTGAAAGATTTTTTGAAAAAACCATATAAAAATATAAATGAAAATATAATAAAATATTATGATTTTGATGAATGGTTGAAAAGATTTTTTAAGGGGTAAATAATGACTATATTGCTATATTTTACTGTAATGTTGATTAATTTGATGTTAGTTTTTAATAAAAAACAATCTAAAATGATTTCTTTACTAACTATATTGTTTATTATTCTTTTTATAAGCGGAGCGGGTCCTAAATATTCCACGATTAATCATTCAAGAGATTATATTAATTATGAAATTAGTTATAATAACTCTTTGGAAGAAACTTACTCAAATAATTATAATATATCTTATTTATTTCTGAGCAAAATAGGAAATAAAGTAGGTATTGATTTTTTTTATTTTCGATTAATTCTTATATCTATACTATTTTTTATATTATATTTGAGAATAAAAAATTATACTTTTAATATTAACCTTTTTTTATTATTATATATATGCTGTACCCTATGATAATGGATAGTGAACAATTAAGAAATTTTATTGCATTTATAATTATATTTGTATCTTTAGATTTATTAAAAAGCAAGAAATTAGTACATAGAATATTATTATTTGCATTAATATTATTTTCTGGAACTTTTCATATAGCTTTCCTATTTTATATACCTTTAATTTTTATTAACATACATAAAAATAGAATAGTAATATTTTTAGTTTTAGTTTCTATAATTACTTTTTTTATTGCAATTATGAATAATAATACTATACCCTTTATAGGTTTATTAACAAATATGGTATCTAATGATGAAATTGTTTTCTACCTTAATTTAAAGACTAATTTAGGGTATCTTCTACCTGTTACTCTTCATCTAATAAACTTGTTTATGATTATATGGTCCAAAAATATTTTAAGTTCATCAGAATTTAAAGATACAAAATATTATAGGTTAACAGATATTATATTATATATTAATTTTATAGGTATTATTTATTTTCCAACTTTATTATTATCTTTAACATTTTATAGATTATTAAGAAATATATTTATAATAAATTTGATTGTATATTCAAATACTATTTATGTTTTTAGAAAAAACATCTTGAAATATTTAATTTATTTATTTTTTGTTTTTCTGAATATGTTTTTATGGTTTTATTTTGATTTGATTTTTACAACAAAGCCCGAAAGAGTACTAATACCTTTTTTTACCCAAAATTATTTTTTTAATTAGAAAGGACTAATTAAATGAAATCCATAATTCTCGCAGGTGGCAGTGGTTCACGCCTTTATCCCATAACAAAAGGAATAAGTAAACAGTTACTACCAATATACGACAAACCTATGATATACTACCCCTTATCAACAATAATGCTTGCTGGAATAAGGAAAGTACTAATAATATCTAACCCCGAATACATTGATTCATTCAAAAGGCTTTTAAACGACGGAAGCCATTTAGGAATGAATATAGAATACGCAGTCCAAGAAAAACCAAGAGGCCTTGCAGATGCCTTTATCGTTGGAGAAAAATTTATAGGAAACGATAATGTCTGTCTGATACTGGGAGATAACATATTTCACGGTCAAGGATTCTCAAGCATGCTCAAAAGAGCTGCTTCCTTACAAGAAGGAGCTGTTATATTTGGATATTATGTAAAAGATCCAAGAAGCTACGGGGTAGTTGAATTCGATGAAAACAACAACGTAGTATCCATAGAAGAAAAACCAGAAAAACCAAAATCACACTATGCAGTACCAGGGTTATATTTCTATGACAACCAAGTCATAGAAATAGCAAAGAACTTAAAGCCATCAGAAAGAGGAGAACTTGAAATAACGGATGTCAACAAAGAGTACCTGAAAAAAGGACAATTAAAAGTGGAGTTATTTGGCAGAGGGTTTGCATGGTTAGACACAGGCACATACGACTCACTACTTGAAGCAAGTAACTATGTAGAAACCATACAAAAAAGACAAGGATTCTACGTATCTTGTATAGAAGAGATAGCATACAGAAACGGTTGGATAAACAAAGAACAACTAAGAAACCTTGCAAAAGAAATGAAAAAGGTAGAATATGGGAAGTATCTATTAGAAATAGCAGGTGAAAACAATGTCTAAATTCAAAAAGATAGAAACAGGTATAGAAGGATTATACATAATAGAGCCAACGGTATTTGGAGACAGGAGAGGATTTTTTATGGAAACGTGGAACAAAAAGGATTTTCAAGAAATAGGGTTAGACATGGAATTTGTTCAAGACAACCATTCAAAAAGTAGAAAAGGGGTACTAAGGGGGTTACACTTTCAAACAAAAAACTCGCAAGGTAAATTAGTAAGGTGTATAACAGGTAAGGTGTACGATGTGGCAGTTGATTTAAGAAAAAACTCCAAAACGTTTGGAAAGTATTACGGCATAGAGCTAACAGAAGAAAACAAACTCATGTTCTATATCCCCGAAGGATTCGCTCATGGATACTTAGCTCTAACTCAAGAGGTGGAGTTTCTCTACAAGGCAACCAATTACTACTCTCCGGAGTATGAAAGCGGAATAATATGGAACGATGAAGATATAAATATAGAATGGCCATTTGAAAAGTACGGGATAAAAAAAGAAGATTTAATACTCTCAGAAAAGGATAAAAAACTACAAAGATTCAAAGAATATATAGGTGAAATACAATGAAAATACTCATAACGGGAGCAAACGGTCAGTTAGGACAAGAATTCCAAAAAAAGTTCAACCAATTAAAAATATCATACATACCAACAGATTATCAACAGTTAGACATCACAAATATCGAACAAATAAGAAAGTTAGTACAAAAAGAAAAAGACATAACCCATATAATAAACTGTGCTGCTTACAACAACGTAGACAAAGCAGAAGTAGAATGGGAAAAGGCGTATACGATAAACGGCCTTGCTATACGTAACCTTGCCATAGTATCAAACGAAATAAACGCAGAACTAATACACTACTCAACGGACTATGTATTTTCTGGAACAAAAAAAGAATACACCATATACGATGAACCTTCCCCAATAAACAAATACGGCGAAAGTAAAGCCTTAGGAGAAAAAGAAGTAAAGCAAGCACAAAGATATTACCTAATAAGGGTGAGTTGGGTATTTGGAATGGGGAATATAAACTTTGCAAAAAAGGTAATAAGTTGGAGTAAAGACAAAGAAGAGTTGAGTATAACAACGGATGAAAAAAGTGCGCCAACATACACAGTAGACTTAGTAGAAGCAACGCTTGAATTGATAAAACACAAAGTATATGGATTGTACCATATAACAAACACACCATGCACAAGGTACGAATGGGCAGAGTATATACTAAAACAGATAGGATGGCGAGGAAGATTAAACCAAGCAAAAAGAAGTGATTTCAACTTACCTGCAATAAGACCAGAAAGCTCTGTACTCAACAACTTTGGATACAACCAAGTAACGGGCAAAAGTATGCCAGATTGGAAGGATGCAACAAAAAGATTTCTAAAAGAAATGGGGTATAACCTATGACAATCTTAGTAACGGGTGTAGCTGGTTTTATTGGAAGTAACTTTGTGTATTACTACCTAAGAAAATACAAAGACAGAAAGATAATAGGATTAGATAAATTAACCTATGCTGGTAATTTAGATAACCTATCTAAATTAGGTGAAGAAGAAAAGAAAAGGTTTGTTTTCATAAAAGGGGATATAAACGATTTAGAATTGTTGGAAGAAATATATTCAAAATATGAAATAGATGGGATAATAAACTTTGCGGCAGAAAGTCATGTAGACAGATCAATACATGATCCAAGTATATTTCTAAAAACAAACATCTTAGGAACACAAACACTGCTACATGTATATAAGCAACATTACGATGAAAGAAAAAAACAAAAGTTCTTACATATATCAACCGATGAAGTATATGGAGCACTTGGACCAACAGGATGCTTCACAGAAGAAACACCATTAGACCCACACAGTCCATACTCAGCAAGTAAAGCAAGCAGCGATCTAATAGTAAAGGCATACCATGACACCTATGGACTAAATACAAACATAACAAGATGCTCAAACAACTATGGACCATACCAATTCCCAGAAAAGTTAATCCCTCTAATGATACATAATGCTTTAAACCACAAAGAGTTACCAGTATATGGAGATGGGAAACAAATAAGAGACTGGTTATATGTAGAAGATCATTGTAAAGCAATAGACTTAGTATTTGAAAAAGGAAAAAGTGGAGAGGTATACAACGTAGGGGGACACAACGAAAAAGAAAATATAGAGATAGTAAAACTGATAATAAATTACCTTCAAGAAAAAACAAAAGACAAAGAAATAAATGAAAGTCTGATAAAACATGTGAAAGACAGATTAGGACATGACAGAAGATACGCTATAGATCCAACAAAGATAAAAGAAGAATTAGGATGGGAACCAGAAACAATATTTGAGCAAGGAATAAAACAAACAATAGATTGGTACTTAGAAAACCAAGAATGGATGAAGAAGGTTATAACAGGAGAGTATATGGAGTTTTATGAGAAAAACTATGTTGATTAGAGGAATATTATGGACCTAAAAAAAAGCTTAATGAAAGTATTTGGGGCAAACTTTATATCTCTAATAGTTAGTGTTGTTAATGGTTTACTAATACCAGCTTTTTTAGAAATAGAAGAATATGCATTATTGAAAACTTATACTTTATTTATTAGTTATGTAGGTATTTTACATTTTGGTTTTTTAGATGGGATATTTATAAAATATGGGGGTAAAAATAAAGAAAAAATAAATTTAAGTCAATTAAAATATGAACACGATTTAATTTTTTATATGCAATTTTTATTAACTTTAATAAGTTTATTGATAGGGATTATACTTAAAGATATTATTATTATAGCCTTTTCTCTTTCTATAATTCCTATAAATATGAAAACATTTTATTCATTTATATTTCAAGCACTTGGAGAATTTAATTTATTTGCAAAAATAACATATATGTTTCCAATAACTATGCTCACATTAAATTTGTTTTTTATATACATCGTTAAAATAAATAATTATATTCCTTTTGTAATTGCAAACCTTTCTTCATACTACATTATTTTTATTGTATTTGAATTTAAATATAGAAAATTATTTAAAACAGAAATATCTGAAAAGGTTAATTACAAACTAATTTTTATGTCGGGGATATTTATTATGTTGGGCAATTTAGCAAATAAAGTTTTTTATTCATTAGATAGATGGTTTGTTAAGTTTCTACTAAGTGTAGAAAACTTTGCTTTTTATTCATTTGCAATATCTATGATGAGTGTAATTAACGTTTTAATTAGTTCAATATCAATGACTTTTTATCCTTATCTATCAAAAGGTTATTCAATTAATCAAATAAAAAAAATTAAAAGTTATTTAATCATAATAGGAGCAATAGCCTCTAGTGGTTATTTTGTTTTATCATTTATAGTAAATGAATTTTTACAAAAATATAGTAGTTCATTAAGTATTATTGCTATTTTGTTTGTTGGTTTTCCAGTTACTACAGTAATAAATTCTTTATACGTTAATTTATATAAAGTTAATAAAACAGAAAAAAAGTATTTTTTTGTAGTTCTAAAAATGGTTGTAAACTCTTTCGTTTTTAATATAATAGCGATTTTAATTTCAAAAAATATTTATTCAATAGCTATAGCAACCTCTTTATCCTTTTATTTTTGGTTTTTTTATTCAGCTAAAGATTTTGATGGATTGAAAACAAATATAAAAGAAATCGTTTTTTTAACATTATATGCACCTTTATTTTTATTTTCTAGTAATTATATGAACTATATTAATGGATTTTTAATATTTTTTATTGGCATTTTTTTATTGGTATATTTTATGTATAAAAAAGAATTCAGAGAATTAATAAATAAGATAATAAAAAAACCATCTGAATAATGATATGATACCTCCAGAGTAGACACGTAATTAATAAAAATGTAAAGGGTAAAATAAAAATGTAGGAAAAGTTGCAAATAAAAATGTAGGAAAAGTTGCAAATAAAAATGTACAAAAATGCACATAAAAATGGTATCTTTCTCTTAGAGTTTGAATTAGGAAAAGGAGGAGAAGGATATCGAAGATGAAAGAGATGAAAAAGCAGATAGAAATAATAAAGGGGATGAAACCAGAGAAATCAGTGAAAAGGTATCCGAGGTTTGAAACATTAGAAGGATTACATGCACAGGTAGATTGGAAAGAAGATATAAAACTATAATCGAAAATAGGAGGATACTCGAGATACTGTTACTTTGAATACAGGAAAGAAAAGACACAACAAGATGTATTTGAATGTTTAATATTGGAATTTAAGCAAACGGGAGGTGTTCCAAAAGAGATATTGTTTGACAATATGGGAACCGTTGTTGACATCAACGAAACTGGTAATGAGGGCATTTGCAAGGGTAGCAAACTTTCATTTCTTGAAAGGAACGGAGGATTTTGATTTTTTTGTTTTTTCAATTGATTTCAGAGAGGTACGAAAAACATAGTACCATAATAACAATGAATACACGGTGTTCTGATTGGCAAGAGATATTTGGCGGCCTCACCCCCAGTTATTGGAGAATAAATAAAGAAATCTTACTTTTTCACAAAAATGGTTTTGGAATTAAAAAAATTATTATCATCAGAAAAGGTTCTACTAAATTCACTAGGTGTCATATAATTCAAAGAACCGTGTGGCC
>NZ_AUPM01000042.1 GCF_003265365.1 Petrotoga sp. 9PW.55.5.1
GCCGTTTACAAAGAGATCATCGAAAGTCAGTTGGTGGTGTGAAAAGAAGATTATAAAAAATTAGTGCTTAAATATATCTTGAAATTAATTCAATTATTTTCAAGATATTTTTCTATACAAATAACAAATTGTTCTAAGTCTTTCAAGTCTTCTTTTACTATATCATACAGTTCTTCTTCAGAAATATTATGATACAAATGAACAAGTCTATTTCTGTACCCTGCCATTTGAATTAATTTCTGACTTAAATGTTCGCTTACTATGTCTTTTTCTCCAAGACCTGTAGCAATTGCTTTATATTCACCAGCCATATCAATGTTACCAATTTTAGCTAATATATGTCTGCCAATATCGAAGATAGATTCTAAAGATCTTCTTAAAAAACTTTCTGCTGCCGCTGGGTTCCTACTGTCACTGAGAAATTCTTCTTTTGAGAACTGCGATAGCATTTCTAATTGTGATATATATTTATTAATAAGCAATAAACGGTCTCTAATAAGATCTTTATTTATCATTCTAAAATCTTTTCCTTTCAAAAATTATTTATTATTACTTTTCTAATGCTTCTTTTCTGTATAAATCCAAAACATATTTGAAATCTGCGGCTCGTCTTAATATTGCCATTTCATATTCTTCCTTAAACTTTTCTGACACATAATATACACATATGCCTTTTATAGCTTCAACTTGAAACACAGAATGAGTTTCTTGCAAAAAAACAAGGTCTAACTTATATGGTTTAAAAAACTCTTCAAAATCATTATATACTGCTGAATATAATTTGTATACATGCTTAACTTTCTCTAAATCAAACAAGAAAACGACCCCTACATCTATATCAGTTAGAGGATCGTCTATTTTGACAACATCAGAGTCGTCACTTAATAACTGAAAAGCTTTATCTTTTTGTGATCCAAAAAGATAAACCAAACCAATTTTATATTTTTTACAAAGAGATTCTAACAATTCGCATTTATTAACGTTCATATTTTTCACCTACTATATTCTTTCCTACATATATATTTTAACATAAATCGATAAGTAAATTGAGCTAATGATTCTTCTCAAACCATAATCACCCCAAATAGAGATTGGAGAAAAACGAAGGAAATGATAAAATAAAAGTAAGGGGTAAGAACATGAAAAATAAAAAAGTTTATTCCAGTGAATTTAATAAGATGTTCGAGAATAATTCAGATTCTTGTTTTAATTCAAAAACTATTTTTGTGAAAAAATGAGATTTCCTTATTTATTATCCAATAACAGGGCGGCAGGCCGCTCAAAAGCCTTTAACGTTTCAACAAGTTCTTCTCTTTCTTTTCCTTCAAAAACATAGAACGAAATTGCTGAGGGTCTTCTTTTTAACGTGTATTTCTTCACAAATACATTGATTTCTTTTGGTACTCTTGGTCTTAATTCTTTTGGTATGTTTTTTATTTCATCATACCTTCCATAATTCATTATGTACCTTTCTATCATATCTTTTTGTTTTGAATCAGCTTTTATGTATTTTTCTATAAACTCTTGTAAATGTATCTTATTTAAATCTTTCATGAACCTTTTTACAAGGATTTTCCTTGCTGAATAAAAGGTATGCTCTTTGAAGGTTATATCTTTGTTTGTGTAAGTTTTTTGTTCTTGGTTGGTTGTTAGTAATGAATCAATGTCTATTTGTAAAGGTTTTTCAAATATTGAGTTTATTAACTCTCTTGTGTAATAATCACATCTTCCTTTGATTAAACTTCCACTTTCTATGTCTTTAATTACTCTTTCTAATTTAACCTCTTGCTTGTAATAATGAACAAGATACGAAGTAAAAAATTCGGAAAGTTGCTTTTCTACCTCTAACCTCATAAATTTGTAAAAGTTTTCTTCAAACTTCTTGTCTATATCTTTCTTTTTTAATTCTTTTATTATTGGAATAGCAAGAGAACTGTTTATTTCAAATTCAAGATTGTCTATTATGTTTCTTAATGTATTTGACTTTATTTGCTTTGTTATCCC
>NZ_AUPM01000043.1 GCF_003265365.1 Petrotoga sp. 9PW.55.5.1
CCCGTCTGCAGCATAAAACGCTGCATCCACCCCTTCGTAGAAGGGGAATAGAACCGACTACCCCGTCTGCAGCACAAAACGCTGCATCCACCCCTTCACAGAAGGGGAATTAAACCGACATTTAATATGATCTAATGCAATTACTTGAAAAAAATAATCTATTATGTTATAATTTTATTGTCTTTCAAGAGTTCTTATACTTAATGGGGTCGTGGCGCAGCTGGGAGCGCGCTACCATGGCACGGTAGAGGTCGTGGGTTCAAGTCCCATCGACTCCACCAAGATGAGGGAAGTTTTCCCTCTTTTTTTATATATGGATGGATCAATGAAAACTTCGAGGAGGGGGAAAGATGGAAGAGTATCTCACGTTCGATGATGTTTTATTGTTACCTCAATATAGTGAAGTAACGCCTAGCAGAGTTGATACCACCTCTCGTTTATTGGAAGGTATAAGTTTAAGAATACCTTTTCTTTCAGCTGCCATGGATACAGTTACAGAATCCGAAATGGCAAAAGCCATGGCAAGAGAGGGAGCTGTAGGGGTTATTCATAAGAACATGTCTATAGA
This sequence comes from Petrotoga sp. 9PW.55.5.1, assembly GCF_003265365.1. NCBI lineage: Bacteria > Thermotogati > Thermotogota > Thermotogae > Petrotogales > Petrotogaceae > Petrotoga > Petrotoga sp. 9PW.55.5.1. Next base: position 569 of record NZ_AUPM01000043.1, read on the forward strand.
ACAACAGGTTCATGAGGTTTCAAAGGTAAAAAAAACAGAAAATGGTATAATCTACGATCCCATAACAATATCTCCTAATACTACGATTAAAGAGGCAGAAGACCTGATGAAAGATTATAGAATAGGAGGATTACCGGTTGTTGATGAAGATAACCGTTTGGTAGGAATACTCACAAATAGAGATATTAGATTCGAAAAAAACATGAGCAAGAAAGCCAAAGAGCTTATGACTAGCTATAAAAATTTAATCGTGGCAGGAACAAATATAACTTTGGATGAAGCAAAAGAGATACTTCATCAAAATAAAATTGAAAAGTTACCAATAGTCGATAACGAAAGACGACTGAAAGGTTTAATTACTATAAAAGATATTACTTCCGTTATTGAAAATCCTAATGCAACAAGGGATGATAAAGGACGATTGGTGGTAGGAGCCGCAGTTGGAGTTTCTGATGCGATAACACGAACTGAAGAGTTAGTTAAGGCGGGAGTCGATTTTGTCGTTTTAGATTCTGCTCACGGTCATTCAAAAAATATTATAGAAAACTTGGCAAAGATAAAGGAGAAATTTCCATATCTACATGTAATAGCAGGAAATATAGCTACTGAAGAAGCGGCAAGAGTTTTAATAGAAAATGGCGCAGATGCTTTAAAAGTTGGTATTGGACCAGGTTCAATATGCACAACCAGAGTAATTTCTGGTGTCGGTGTCCCACAACTCACAGCTATTATGAAAGTTTGTAAGGAAGCTAATAAATATAATATTCCTGTAATAGCTGATGGCGGGATTAGATATTCAGGGGATATTGTTAAGGCTTTGGCAGCTGGTGCATCGTCTGTTATGATGGGAAGTATTTTTGCAGGAACTGAAGAAGCACCAGGAGAAACGATTATATATCAAGGTAGAAAGTTTAAAACTTACAGAGGTATGGGTTCTATTGCTGCTATGGAGAAAGGTAGTAAAGATAGATATTTTCAAGATGAGATCCCTAACGAGAAACTTGTTCCAGAGGGTGTGGAAGCAATGGTTGCTTACAAAGGTGAGGTAAAAGATGTTATAATACAATTAGTTGGTGGAGTTAAAGCAGGAATGGGATACTTGGGAGCAAAAGATATTAACTCTTTGCAGGAAAAGGCTAAGTTTATAAAAATCACCCAAGCAAGTATCACCGAAAGTCATCCACACGATGTTAAAATTACTAGAGAAGCACCGAATTATTTCTTTTCATCCTGAAATAATAGATTATATTTAGATTATTATATATAGAGAGGAATTAAACATGAAGTTGAAAAATATTTTAGATTTTGATTATTCGGGTTTACAAAGTTACTTAATTAATGAAATTGGTATAGAGAAATATCGAACCGATCAAATCTGTAATTGGATTTATAAAAAAAGGGTATTTGATTTTGAAGAAATGACTAATTTATCTAAGCAAGATAGGTCTTTTCTTAAAGATAATTTTGTAATATCCATCCCTCAAATAATTAAAAAACAAGTTTCAAAGATTGATGGTACAACGAAATATCTTTTTGGGTTGGATGATGGAAATACTATTGAATCTGTTATAATTTATTACCCTTCAAGAACGATAGCTTGCATTTCTACGCAAGTTGGGTGCCCTTTAAGGTGTGAGTTCTGCTCTACTGGTCAAAATGGTTTCGTTAGAAATTTAACCACAGGAGAGATTGCAGGTCAACTTTTAGCAATGGAAAAGGATATAAATATAGATGTTAAAAATATTGTTTACATGGGAATGGGAGAACCTCTTTTGAACTTTGAAAATGTTTTAAATAGTATCGAGATTTTGAATCATCCAAAGATGAAAAAAATTGGAGCAAGGCATATAACTATTTCTACTGCCGGAATTCCTCATAGAATTGAAGAATTGGGAGATGTGGATAAAGAGTTTAGACTTTCTGTTTCCCTTCACGCCCCTTCAAACGTTCAAAGAGATAAGATAATGCCTATTAATCATAAATACCCTGTAGAACAGGTTATGCAAGCTTGTCGTATTTACCAAGAAAAAACAAACAAGAGAGTTACTTTTGAATATATATTGATTAAAGGATTTAACGATACAAGAGAAGACGCCTTGAAATTGGTTGAGTTGTTTGGAGATATGAAAGTAATGGTGAATCTAATCCCAGTTAATTCTAACCCCGCTAATTTTGAAAAACCTTCAAAAAAATTCATCGATAGGTTTCTTGATACCTTGATTAACAAAGGAATAGATGCAGTTGTTAGAGCAGAAAAAGGAAGCGACATATTAGCCGCATGTGGTCAGTTGAAAGGAAAGGTTAAAGAAGAAAATCTAAGGTGAAATTGATGGAGAAGCTTAAAAAGACCATAAAAAATTTAATATTTTTTATTTTAGGTATAATTTCATCAGGAATATTTGCTTATTTTTTTATGACTGCCTTTGTTAACAGTTCTGATATAGTAGAGGTTCCTTATTTAATTGGAGAAGACAAAGAAGTCGCTATTTCTTCTTTAAAAGAGTTAAATTTGATTCCTACAGTAGTAGGAAATGGTGAAACGGTTTTGTATACTGATCCGCAACCGGGTATAAAAGTTAAAGAAGGTCATCACGTTATAGTTCAACTCAGAGATATGGATTCATTAAAGATACCAGATCTTTTAGGGGTTCCTTCTGGCGTTGCAGAACAATTCTTAAAGCAATATGGTATAAATTATGAAGTAAGAAATCAATTGACTAACAAACCAGAAGAAAACGATATTGTTTTAAGTATATCTCCAAAACCAGGAAGTACATACAGAGGTGAGAAAGTGTTAATTTTTATTGGAAAATACGAAGGAGTCAATAGATGAATTGGAAAAAGGCCATAGTACTTAGATTTCATTCGGATATGGTCACGGTACAAGATTTAAAGAGCAATCAAAAGATTAATTGTTATCTTCCTGGTAAATTTAAATTACAGAAAATAAGACCTATAGTGGGGGATTACGTAGAATATTCTGTAGATAAAAAGAGTGATTATGGAAGAATTGAAAATATTCTTAAAAGAAAGAACGAATTGTATAGGCCAAAAGTTGCTAATCTTGACCAATTAGTTTTGGTAACAACTATTAAAAATCCTCAAGTTGATTTGCTAATTGTCGATAAGATTCTTGCACTTGCTGAAAAAGAAAGGCTAGATGTTCTAATAGTTTTAAACAAGATAGATCTATTGAAAGACTATTTAGATAAAGAAAAAATGAAAAGATTTATAAACATATATAGTAAAATCTACCCAGTAGTAACAACATCTAAATTAACTAAAGAAAACATCGATACTTTAGAAAAGTACCTAAAAGATAAAGTTTCTACGTTTGCTGGACTTTCTGGAGTAGGGAAATCAAGTTTGTTGAACACCCTTGATCCTAATTTAAACCTTCGTGAGGGAGAAATTTCTGAAAAGTTAGGCAGAGGAAAACACACAACTACCTACGCTGAACTTTTATATTTTAATTTCGGTGGGTTTATAGTAGATACTCCAGGTTTTTCAAATTTAGAGTTAAAAGGAATTAAAAAAGATGAATTAAAGTTTTATTTTAAAGAGTTCCAAGAATATTATGGATTTTGTAACTATTCCAATTGTTCACATATAGTAGAACCCGGCTGTGCTGTTAAAGAAGCTTTAAAAAACAATTTAATTTCAGAAAGTCGATATGAGAATTATTGTAATATATACAGAGAGTTAGAAAAAGATAAATGATTGTGAGGTGGAACATTTGACAAAAATATATCCTTCGATATTAGCCGCAGATTTTTTAAACCTAGAAGAAGAGATAAATAAAGTTTCTAAAGAAGCCGATGGCATTCACCTTGATATTATGGATGGAATTTTTGTTCCAAACATAACGTTTGGAATTCCTATTATAGAATCAATTAGAAAAATATTTGATATCTATTTAGATGCTCACTTAATGATAGTTGAACCTGAAAAGTACTTAGAAATATTCTCTAAGTATGTAAATTCTATAACCGTTCATTATGAAACTGTTACTCATCTTCACAGAACTGTATCAAGGATTAAAGAATTGGGTTGTAAGGCAGGGGTCAGTTTGAATCCACACACGCCAGTTTTTTTGCTTGAAGAGATATTACCATATCTTGATAAGGTCTTAATAATGTCTGTTAATCCCGGATTTACTGGGCAGAAATTTATTGAAAGTACATATAGCAAAGTTGAAAAATTAAAGAAAATGGCCCAAGAAAAAGAGGTAGATATAGATATTATGGTTGATGGAGGAGTTAATATTAATAACATAAATCTTCTTCATAAAAGTGGAGTAAATACATTTGTAGTTGGTGCCAGTGTATTTTATTCAAATAACCCTTCCCAAGAAATCATAGATTTAAAAAAGATGGCTGAAAAAAATGGATGAGATTTATCTAGCTTCTTCCAATAAGAATAAAGTAAGAGAGATTAACGAAATTCTTGAAAATATTGAGATTAACGGAAGTATAAACCTTAAATATATATTTGATGAAATTGAAGTTGGAGATTTTGATGTAGATGAATGTGGAGAAACATTCGTTGAAAATTCTATAATTAAAGCTTTAGCTTATGGAAAATTAATAAATAAACCAGTAATTTCTGATGATTCTGGTTTGTCAATAGTTGCCTTAGATGGGTTCCCTGGAATTAATTCTGCTCGGTTTATGAAAGGAGAAAGTTATACAAAAAAGATGGAAAGCATACTCTCCTTGTTGAAGAATAAAGAAGATAGATCAGCATTTTTTGCATGTGCAGCTACATACTATGACCCAGAAAAAAACATTTTATTGAGTTGCCAAGCAGAAGTTTATGGTAAAATAGCATATGAAGTGAGAGGAAACAATGGATTTGGATATGATCCTTTTTTTATCCCTTCAGGATACAATAAAACATTTGGAGAACTACCTAAAGAATCAAAAAACTTAATAAGTCATCGCGCAAAAGCTATAAAAAAGTTGCTTATTTTATTAAAAAGTGCTAAAATACTATAAAATATGATATTATTCTAATAAACATTGCAGTTTGTGTAGATATATCTATTTTTTATGGTATAATAGCTTTGAAGTTTTAGAAAATATGGGAATACAGGATTTTCATCTTTGAAAGGGGGAATGTTTGTGAATAAGAAAGAGTTAGTTGATGCTTTCGCAAAAAAAGCTGGGGTAACAAAGAAAGATGCTGAAACCTACATTGATTCATTCGTTGATGTAGTGTCAGAGGCTTTAGGTCAAGGGGAAGAGGTTAAGTTAGTTGGATTTGGAACTTTCAAAGTTCAGAAGAGAGCTGCCAGAAAAGGAGTCAATCCACAAACTGGTAAACCTATAAAAATTCCTGAAAAGATGGTTCCAAAATTTGTTCCAGGTAAAGAATTAAAAGATATGGTAAAGTAATTTAGCAAAATGGGCAGATAATCTGCCCATTTTTTATTAACTCTCAGAAAAGACAATTTACTTGCTTTCTAATTCTCCTCTTTGAGGATGATGTTAGCTTCAATTCCGTTTGCAGGTGCAATCATGTATATTATGCTAAAGTATTGCCTGATCAAAAAGCTGAAAAAGTGAAAGAATAAATATAATACTATTGAAATGGTAGGTGACGGAATAAACGATGCTCCAACTTTAGTTACATCTGACATTGGTATAGCAATTGGGGCAAGAACGAATATAGCTATTGAAATCGCATATATAATTATAAGGATTTGATTTTTACATTTGCCAACCGTATTTTCCTAGTAATGGTACAAACATACATCCATCGGAATATTCAACTTTTATACTGCCATCCTTATTTTTTGTTATAATATTCAAATGTTGGAAAGTTCTAGATCCAATGGGTATTACCATCTTTCCTTCTTCTTTTAGCTGTTTTAATAATGGATCAGGTACAGATGGGGCACTTGCAGAAACAATTATTTTATCAAATTTAATTTCCTCATCTGGCCATCCCATAGTTCCATCCCCTACTACAATCTTAATATTTTTATATCCCAGCTTTTCTAACTTTTTCTTAGCATTTTTTGCCAAACTTTCATTTCTTTCTATAGAATAAACGTAGGGAGCAATTTCAGCTAACAACGCGGTTTGATACCCAGAGCCTGTACCTATTTCTAAAACGATATCGTCTTTATCTATTTCCAAAATTTGAAGCATAAAAGCAATAATATACGGTTGAGAAATAGTTTGCCCCTCACCAATCGGCAAAGGGCAATCATCATAGGCATACTTTTCGAGACTTTTTGGAACAAAAAGATGTCTTTTAACTTTTAAAAAGGCGTTTAAAACTTTTTCATCGTGTATTCCTCTATTTTTTAGCTGATATTTCACCATATTTCTGTTTTCTTCTTCAAGGTTCATTAAACTTTTCCTACCCTCGATGAAATATAGTCATCTATAGCCTTCGCAGCTTTTTTACCTGCTCCCATGGCTTCTATTACAGTAGCTGCACCTGTCACTATATCTCCTCCTGCATATACTCCTTCTATAGACGTAGCGAGTGTTTCTGGATCAGCTTCTATATAACCCCACTTATTTAATTTTAGTTCGGGAAAGGCATTTAACAAAACTTTGTTTGATTCTTGCCCAATAGCAACAATGAATAGGTCTGCAGGAATTTCTACCAAACTGTTTTCTATGGGAATAGGTCTTCTTCTTCCTGATGAGTCAGGCTCACCTAACTTCATTTTTTGACAAATTACACTTGTTAAATTCCCAACTTCATCTCCAGAACATTCTATTGGGTTAGTTAGCCACATGAAATTAATTCCTTCTTCTACAGCATTTTCGTATTCTTCCCTTCTTGCAGGCATTTCTTGTTCGCTTCTTCTATAGACTACTGTTACATTTTCTGCTCCAAGTCTAAGTGCGGATCTTGATGCATCCATAGCTACGTTTCCACCACCTACAACCACAACATTTTTACCCTTCTTAACAGGTGTATCTACAAAGGGAAATTCATAAGCCTTCATCAAATTTACCCTTGTTAGAAATTCACTGGATGAGTAAACACCATTTAAATTTTCTCCAGGGATATTTAAAAACTTCGGAGTTCCTGCCCCTGTACCAATGAAAATAGCGTCGTATTCTTCTCTTAGTTCATCTACTGTAATTGTTTTACCTACTACAACATCAGTTTCAATCTCTACTCCCAAAGATTTAACATACTCTACTTCCTCAAAAACAATATCTTTTGGAAGTCTGAATTCTGGAATTCCATACGTAAGTACCCCACCTGGTTTATTCAATGCTTCAAATATTTTAACGTAGTAACCCATTTTTGCTAAATCAGCTGCCGTAGTTAATCCTGCGGGTCCAGATCCCACTACCGCAATCTTTCCTTTAGTATTATTCAAATTAAATGTGTCTTTATTATCTTCATTTTTTCTTTGAACTCTTTCCCAGTCAGCTACAAATCGTTCTAATCTTCCTATAGCAACAGGTTCAAATGCTCCAGTTTTACCTAAGGTACATAAACCTTCACACTGATTCTCTTGAGGACAAACTCTACCACATATAGCCGGTAAATTATTATAGCTTTTTAAAATTTCAGCGGATTTTGAAAGATTTCCTTCCCTTATTTCTCTTATAAATCCTCTTATATCTATACCTACCGGACAGCCTTTTATACAGTTGTACGTTTGATCAGGACATTGCAAGCATCTTTCTGCTTCCATCATTGCTTCTTCTAAACAGTAACCGTATGCAACCTCTTGAAAATTATTCTTTCTGACTTCAGGTGGTTGTTTCTTTACAGGAACCTTATTTTTTAAAATCTTTTTAGGTTTTCTTCGCTTTTTTTCTTCCAAAGAGCTTTTTTCTTCAACCTTATACTGCCCTAATCTTTTTAAAAGTTCGTCCCATTCAACTAATTCACCATTGAACTCAGGTCCATCAACACAAGCAAACTTCACACTATCTCCTACTGTAACTCTGCATCCACCGCACATGCCAGTTCCGTCTACCATTATAGGATTCAAAGAAACTATTATAGGAAAACCTAATTCTTGAGCTGTTTTTGTTGCAAATTTCATCATAATTACTGGTCCTATCGCCCAAGCTTTATCTATCTTTTCTCCCTCTGCTACTATTTTTTTCATACCATTAGTAACAAGTCCTTTCATCCCCTTAGAACCATCATCTGTTGTGATAATTACTTTATCCGCTATTTGCCTGAACTCTTTTTCCATTATAACAAGATCAGCGTTTCTTGCTCCTAAAATGGATATAACTCTATTTCCTTTCTCTTTTAAGGCTTTCATAATAGGATAAATGGGAGCTACTCCTATCCCTCCACCAATTAACAAAACATTTCCGTAATAATCTATCTCTGAAGGCATCCCCAAAGGGCCAACGACATGTGCAAATGAATCTCCGTTTTCAATCTCTGACATCTTTTGAGTACTTTTCCCAACGACCTGAAAAATAAGTCTTATCTTGTCTTCTTTCTGATCTACAATCGTTAATGGGATTCTTTCGCCATCTTCTTCAGCTATTACTATGACAAATTGCCCAGGTTGTGCATGTTTGGCAATTTTTGGTGCTTCCACCCAGAGACTGAAAACTCCTTTTGTCAATTCTACTTTTTCAGAAATTACAAACATCCTCTCACTCCTTCAGTGTACATTTTCGAATAATAAACACTCTTTTTTAAAACCTATCAAAATGAATTACTTTTTCAAGAGGTCTTTTAGGAACGTGAAAGTCACCCTTCTCATCCATGTAATATTTCACAGTCTCATCGTTATCTACTACAGTAGAATCATGCCCTTTATACCCTAAAGCGACAATGGTATCTACCTCATAATCATCTGGGACATTTAAAATCTTTTTTACGTTATCTTTTTTAACTGAACCTATTATGCAACTTCCTATTCCTAATTCCCAACCAGCTAAAACAATATTTTCAAATGCTGCCCCAACATCGTGGCCTATCCATTTTGTGGCTCTTGACTTATTAACTAATATAACGATATAAGCTGTAGGCCTTTCTCCTTCTTTAGGTGTTCCCTTTGGGGCAATGTATCCTGCCCATCCGGTATTTTCAAAAATTTTATCGCATATTTCCTTTTCATCAACTACAATAAACTCTAATGGTTGCTTGTTTGAAGCACAAGGAGCTAACCTTGCACAGTCAACTAATTCTTTTAAAATTTCTTTGTCAATAGGCGTTTGTTTAAACTTTCTAATGGTTCTTCTTTGCTTGATAATATCACGAAAATTCATTATATTTTTACCCCTTTTCATTATGGAATTTAAATATTATAAACTTTCTAAAACAAGTTTAATCGAAGAAATTTTATATTTTCATCATCCTTTTCAAACACACCCGATCTTTCTTCTATTTCGTTCATATCCCAATCAAGTACCGATAAGTAACAAGCACCGTCTTTTTCTTCTGTAAAGACACATGGATTACCTTCGAAATCATCATCTATATCCTCTTGGTTACTTTCTTCTTCTAAGGATACTTCGTTAATAAAAGAATATGCAACTATATCTACAACATTTTTTAAACTTATCAAAAACTCAAAAAAAGGATCAACTTCTTCTATATCATTAAAAACTAATACAAAACTCAAAGGAACTATATCGTCCGTTTCTTTAAACTCTTTTAAACCATCTTTGTATTCTTGATACATCTCTTCATCAAACTTTTTTATTTCATTTAAAAGTTTTTGTTTTGAGTCCTCTGTAAATTTCACCCAATAAATTACTTGTGGTATAATTTTTCCGTCACTGGTAACCTCTTCTTCTTGCATAAAACCCAATACTGTATCGTGATAAATAGAAAAATCGATTTTCATCAACCCCTTTTATAATTAATAATATTTAGTTCTATTATATTTTAATATTATCACATTTTTCCTTCTACTATGGAAATGAATTTATTAACAATTTATAATTTTTCTATTTACCCCATATGGAAGTATGGAGCTTAATTAAATATGATTAATTTAATCATATATTTATTCTTTCATAAAAAAAATGTGTTAAAATTATTTAGAAAAAAATATAAAGAGGTGCGAATTTACATATGAATATACTACTTTCTAATGATGATGGAATTATGTCTCCAGGCATCATTACATTAAAAAAGTACTTAGAAGAAAAACACAAGGTTTATGTATCTGCTCCAGATATAGAAAGAAGTGCCACCGGACACGGGATTACTGTTAGAAATCCCCTTTGGGCAAAGAAAGTAAAATTTGGAGACACCTTTTTTGGACATGCAGTAAATGGTACTCCTGCTGATTGCGTTAAAATTGGATTGGAGGCAATATATAAAGATATAAAATTCGATATAGTGATTTCAGGCATTAATCGAGGCGCTAACTTAGGAACGGATATATTATATTCAGGCACTGTTTCAGCAGCACTTGAAGGAGCTGTCAACGGTTATCCTTCAATAGCTGTTTCTTGTGTGGATTTTTCTGAACCAAACTTTGAGGACGCAGCCAAGGTAGTTTTAGATATTTTAGAAAAGATGGAAATTAAATTTTGGCCTGAATTTACTACCTTGAATGTAAACGTGCCAAAGATACCGTATGATGAAATTAAAGGAATAAAGGTTACAAGGCAAAGTAAAAGAAGGTACGAAGACTATTTTGAAGAGAGAAAGGATCCTTTTGGAAATTCATATTACTGGATGTTAGGTAATATTATAGAAGACGATAAGGATCCAAATTCTGATTATCATGTAATACAAGAGGGATATGTATCCGTAACTCCATTGAGTGTTTTCCTTACCAAATACGATTTTATAAATGATTTAAAGTCAATATTGGAGGTGTAATTAAAATAATGGAATTGAGGCTCATAGGTGACCCTATACTCAGAAAAAGGGCAAAGAAAGTAAACAATTTCGATAATATTATAAAAGAGCTCACAGAAGAAATGTTCTCCACAATGTATTTATATGAAGGTGTTGGATTAGCCGCACCACAGATAGGAGTATCTTTGAGACTCTTTATAATGGATTCAAGAGAAGAAAACGGTAAAAAAGTTGTAATTAATCCTGAAATAATTGAGTTTTTAGGAGAAGAAGTTTCTGAAGAAGAAGGATGTCTAAGTATACCCGAAATATTTGAGGATGTTGTAAGGCCTGAAGGTGTAAAAGTAAAGTATCAAGATTTAGAAGGAAAATTAATTGAAGAGGAGTTGCACGGTTATCAAGCAAGAATCTTTCAACATGAAAATGACCATCTAGATGGCATCTTATTCACAGACAAGCTTTCATTGTTGAAAAAAACTAGAATTAAAAAAGAATTGAACAATTTGACACAAAAAGGTAAGAAAAGATCACAAGAATTGGGTAGTCAAGTAAGATCATGATGAAAAAAAATAATTTTAGGATTGTTTTCATGGGCACTCCGGAATTTGGAGCTGAAATATTAGAAGAACTTCTAAAAAATAAATATAACGTAGTTGGTGTTTTTTCTCAACCAGATAAGCCTAGGGGAAGAGGAAAAAAGTTACAACCAACTCCTGTTAAACATATAGCTGAAAAATATGATATTCCCGTATATCAACCAAAATCTGTCAGTAAAGGTGAAGGTTTTCAAATATTATCAGAGCTTAACCCTAACCTAATAATAACTGCTGCATTTGGAAAGATTTTAAGAAAGAATGTTTTAGAACTTCCAGAAAAAGGGTGTTGGAACGTTCATGCTTCCCTTTTACCAAAATATAGAGGAGCGGCTCCCATCCAAAGGGCGATAGAAAATGGCGAAAGAGAAAGCGGAATTACTGTATTTAAAATGGTTGAAGCTTTAGATGCAGGAGATATGGCCATTCAAAGGAAAGTTGCTATTGATATAAACGATAATTTTGAAACTGTCTATAATAAGTTGTTATCTGTTGCAAAAATAACGGTTATAGAATTTTTAGAAAGATTTGATGAACTTAAATTAACCCCTCAAAATGATCAAGAAGCTTGTTATGCCGAAAAACTAACAAAAGGTGACTTAATAATAGATTTTAATAAGTCGGCATTCGAAGTTCATAACAAAATTAGGGCTTACGATCCATATCCTGGTGCTAAAGCTCGATATGAAGGAGAAGAAGTTAAATTGTTCTCATCAGTGTGGTTTGATGAATTATCCTTCGAAAACGGTAATGAAGCTCCTGGAAGTATAATCAAAAAAAAAGAAACTGGAATATTAATAAAATGCAAACAAGGTGCTATAAAAATAAAAGAGATTCAATTCCCAGGTAGAAAAAGAATTTGTGTAATAGACGCTATAAACGGAAATAAATTGAAAATACCTGGTCATTTTAACAGTTGATAGAAAAAAGATCGCCTGCATTTTTCTTTAATATATCTTTCAGTTCTTCTTCTTCAATCCCTTTTATTTCTGAAATCTTTTCATAAACATATTTCACTAAGCTGGGATTGTTTCGTTTGCCTCTAAAAGGAACAGGAGGCAAAAAAGGAGAATCAGTTTCAGGTAGTATTCTATCTATGGGAGAGTTCTCAACAACTTTCCTTAATTCATTGTTTTTCGGATAGGTTATAGGACCATCAAATCCTAAATATAATCCTAAATCTAAAAACTTTTTAGCAATTTCCCAATCCCCTGAAAAACAGTGAATAACCCCCATTTTTTCGGGTAAGTTCTTTGATTTTAAAAAGTTATAAGCTTCTTCGTATGCTTCTCTAATGTGTAAAACAACAGGTAAATCTAATTCTACAGCGAGATTTATCTGTTCATCGAAACTTTTAAACTGATCTTTTCTATTGGTATCCCAATGAAAGTCTAAACCAATCTCGCCAATTGCTACAATTTTCTTGTTGTTTGTTAAATTTGCTAAATAATCTATATCTTCTTTCTTTATACCTTCACTTTCTGTTGGATGTATACCCACAACACCATATGCCTTTTCTTCTTTTTGAACAAAATTCAATACTTTTATTGATGACTCAATATTTATTCCTATTTCTATATAATAATCTAAATTCTCGTTAATTTGATCGATTACTGTATCTCTATCATCGTCGAATTGTTTCATCAGTAAATGACAATGAGTATCTATATAACTCAAAATCGTATCTCCCTTCTAATCCATAAATTATTTTTTAAAATCAAATAGATTCAGACCAATATTTGGATTATACGTTCTTTCAATAGAACCTTCAATCGTTTCTATGATGATTTCTGCTGTTCCACTAACTATCGCAGAATTCAAATGCCCCCCATAAGAATGTAGTTCTGAATCAGAAATGGTAACGTGAACATGAAGATAAATTTCTCCATCCATAGTAGAAATATTGCCGGTTAGATTTAATATTTCAAAATCACCTGTAAATTCTTTTGAAAAATACTCTTTTTTTGTCGTATCGAATAAACCAATTTTTATTGAATTTGTAGATCCTAAACCACTTATATTTCCTAATCTAATAGAATTATTTATACAAAAATCTTTTAATGAACTTATTATCTCTTCTCCCTTGTCCAGTCTTAATATATATTTATTTTCAAATTTTGAATATTCCATTTATTATTCCCTCCTATTCATTTGATTTCAATCATACCATTTTATTGTTATGTCATGTTTAAGCGTATGAAAATCATTTGAGGAACGCAATTAATTTCAAATTCATACAATTTATGATACAATAATAAAGTAAAGGTTATTAAAGTAAAGCCAAGAAAGTTTTTTTCGGGGAGGTAAATATGAAAAAAGCATTTATCTTTGATTTGGATGGAACTCTATTAAAATCAGATTTAACAATTTCTTGTAGAACTAAATCTGCTCTCCGTGAAATCAAAGAAAGAAATCATATTATTATCATATCAACTGGAAGAATGTACGCTTCAACGATGTATATAATTGAAAACTTTTTACCATTTCTAAAAGAATACGTTATAGTATCTGCATACAACGGGGGATATGTTGTTTCCCCAGAAGGTAGAATAATTTTTGAAAAAGGAATAGAAAAGGACTTAGCTATTAAATGCGTCGAATTTTTAAGAAAATTAGATATCCATCGACATATATACATAAACGATAAATTAATTTCAGAGCAAGATGATAAAGAAATCAAAGATTATGCCGTCCACTCATTCGTTGATTATTTTTTAGTCGATGACCTAATAAAAGAAATCAGAAATTCAAAACATCCTCCATTAAAATTGTTGGCTATTGGCGAACCACATAAAATTAACGAAGTGAAATTTCTCTCCGAGAAAGAATTTGATGGCAAATTTAATATTATGAAATCATGGGATATTTATTTGGATTTTATACCTTCTGACGTTTCTAAAGGAACAAGTTTAAAAATAATCTCTGATTTATATAACTTTGAGATTGAACATTGTTATGTCTTTGGAGATTCCGAAAATGATATAGAAATGCTAAAGCTAACCAAAAATAGTTATGCCATGGGAAACTCTACGGATGAAGTAAAAAATACGTCTAATAATATTTTACCTACCAACGATGAGGATGGTGTAGCTTATGCCATTGAAAAGATTTTGGCTGACGATTTTAATAACGTTAATAATTAGCTTTACTTTTAGCAGTATATACGATATAATAGCAAAAGATGGAAAAATATTAGGAAAATTTTTTCATTCCTTAGATCATTTAAAAAATGCGGAACTAGAAAAAAATCAATTAATAGGATATATGCTCAATTTAAGTGAAATAGATCCTGAGCTTTGTTATTTAGCTTTGGGAAGCGTCAGAAATTTTTCAATGATTCAACAATTCTCTAGAGAATTAGGGTACTATCTAAAAAGTTTAGGAATTGATTTTGTAGTTTTTGGGAACCTTAGAACTTTAGATCAGAATGTTGAAAATCCTTTAGATTTCATAGGAAATTCTCCTTATTTAGTTTCCGAATTACTTTATAGAATGATTCGAGGTTTTGAAACAAGTGGTGTTACACCCGTTATAGTTGTTGCATCAAACGACGATAGAATAACCACTCAATCCTTACTTCAAAAAGGTGGTTCGTTTTATTCATATTCGAATCATTTAAAAAATGTAGATATTTTTTTTGATGGAGATAAAGTATTCTTAAACAGTGAAAGTTTTTATACCCTTCCATGGATATACGGTGAGGGAAATATGGAATCTTTAATCCAAGAAATATATAATAACAGTATTATATTAACAGGTTGGCGAGTTGAAGGAGAAAATCTATTATACCGTGAAATAAATTATACGGATAAAAAATCTGTTACTTATTTTTCCAAATCAGTTGAAGAAAAAGCAAAAAAGGTTTACAGCGGTGAATTATTACCCACTGGTAATAAAAATTGGTGAACTTTCTTTTATAATTACTTAGGGGGGCTTAAATTGAAAAGTATTGGCTTAGATACATCAGGTAAAATGATCGTAAAAGGACCTCAGAAAGCAAGCGGGGTTTTAACTGTTTCCGGCTCAAAAAACGCAGTACTTCCAATTATGGGAGCTTCTTTATTGACTGATGAAGATGTAGAGTTAAAGAACGTTCCTGATTTAGCTGATGTTAGAACAATGATAGAAATCTTAGAAAGTTCTGGCAAAAAAATAGACAGAATAGAAGATAGACTGATTATAAAGAGTTCCGGTTACATTAATTCTGAAATACCTTATGAACCAGTAAGAAAAATGAGAGCTTCATTCAATGTCTACGGCCCTTTAACTTTAAGAAAAGGATTTGCAAAAGTTGCTCTACCAGGAGGTTGTTCTATTGGGGCTCGACCCGTAGATTTTCATTTAGATGGACTAAGAAGATTAGGAATAGAAAGCACAATAGAACATGGTTTTGTTACTAGTAAACTAACAGATATTATGGGTTCAATAAATATATCATTACCTTTCCCAAGTGTGGGTGCAACAGAGCATGTTTTAACAACTGCTTGTTTACTTGAAGGAGTTAAAACTACCATAACTAACTGTGCTATAGAACCAGAAGTTACTGATTTAGTCAACTTTTTAAATAGAATGGGTGCAAAGATATTTGGAGCGGGTTCTTCTATTTTAAAAATAGAAGGCGTTAAAAAGTTATCTGGAATAAGTTATAATATTATCCCTGATAGAATTGAAGCCGGTACATATATAATATTAGGCAAATTAGCAGGTGAAAATCTAACCATAAAAAATGTATCCGCAGATCATTTAAACAGTTTATTTTCCATTTTTGAAAATATTGGTAGCCCTATCTTATACGATGATATAAAAAGAGAAGTAACAGTTACTAAAGCTAACTTTGATATTTTAAAGAACATAAGCATGGAAACTTCACCTTTTCCTGGATTTCCAACTGACTTACAACCCCAAATAACAACCTTTTTATCTTTAGTTCCAGGAAGATCGACTATAACCGAAACAGTTTTCAAAAGTAGATTTTATCATATTGACGAACTAAATAGAATGGGTGCAAAAATAAGGGTGGAAGATAACACAGCTATAATAGAAGGTGTTAATAAACTTTCTGGAGCCCCAGTTGAAGCAACGGATCTAAGAGCTGCAGCAGCACTACTAATCGCAGGGCTTGTAGCAGAAGGCGAAACTGTAATAACTAATGTGGACCATATATTCCGAGGTTATGAGAATATACATGAAAAATTAGAAAATGTTGGTATAGACTTAGTCTACTTAAAATAAAAAATCAGGGAATTATTTCCCTGATTTTTTTATCGCTTCATAAACATAAATTAAAAATACTTTTTATCAAATATTATTAAAAAAAGCTGGCTTTTATAAGCCAGCTCATAATTTCATTTATCTTATCCTTCTTAGAATTCAAATTCTGTCTTAAAGAATAAGTACCAGTGCAAATCAGCTAACGTATCTGCACCAACTACGTTTCCATCAGCATCTAATTTTTCATTACCTGCATGGAAACCTGCTTTCATATAATCATTAACTGCATATGATAATGTTGTTAAGTATGCAATAGAATTTTCAGCTACTTCTCCATCTTCAAAGAAATAGTAGACGTCTCCATCAATAGTAACTGAATAATCTTCAAGTACATAAGTTATATATCCATGAGGTGTTATGGATAAAGTAGTTGCGGCATCTGTTAAATCTTTTATAGAAACAGGGACTGATACACCAACCAAGCTTGAATCAGCCAGAGCATATTCAACAGTTGGAGTTAAGCTTAAGGAATAAAGAATAGGATCTTCTAATAAATCAATTGTTAATGTATCTGTTAATTCAACGCTCAAAGGACCGGCAGCATATTCCACATCTGCACCAGCTGTAACTGACCGTGTATCAGCTACAGAAAAACCTGCAGCAACTTCAGCTGCGAAAACAACATCCAAGTTATCTTGCCATGTAAATCCTACGTGAGGAGTTACAGTTACAGGATCCATCTCCAAAGGATATTTATAAGATGCGTTTATTCTGTAAGCTGTGGTAGCATCAGGAGAAACACTCTCATCATTCAACATTCCGAATACCATACCAGCTGTTAATTCACCAGGAACAGGAACTTCAGTTAATTTTCCTTCAACGGAAAGCCTTGTATTGTTAGTTGCTTCAAACTTATATGCTCCTGCCACTAAACCTTTTACTCCACTTACATCAAGATCATAACTAGCACCTAAAATCCATCCTTCCGGGATAGCAAAATCACCAGTAGCATGAGGAGTAACATCACCTGCAACTAAATCTGCTAGAACTAAATTCACTCCAAAATCTTTTAATGATAACTTTAAGGCGCTAACCGCTGCAGTATAATCCGCATTTATTGTGTATGTACTTAAACCAATAACATCGGGTACAAATCTTACTAACCAAGCTTCTTCTTCGTATTCAATATTATTCAAAGTAACACCTGGTACTAACGGATTAAAGGTGAAGCTTGCTGTCAAACCTTCAAAAGGTTTTACTAAAAAATCAATAGTTATATAACTGTCATCAACTAATACCGATGATATATCCAATCCTTGTTCATCAATCATTAGTTCGAATCCAGCCGTCCCACTTACGTTATAAACTGGTTCAAGAGCAAAAATAGCCAGTGTTGCAAAAACTACTAAAAAAGATAATAAAGCTTTTTTCATACTAATAAACCCCCTCCTACTTTTAATTTGTTTTTTTGATAAATCCTTTTAATTATAACAAAATTTCTATAAACTGTCAATAAAAATTCTATTTTCACATATCTTTTTTTACTGATTACTATGGTAAGAAAATGCCTACTACTCCCAAAACTACTCCTAAACCTGCTACTAACCATAGCATAGTATTATCTTGTGCCTTAGCTATTTCTTCATTCTGGGCTTCTACTTGTTGACTCAGTTCTAATATTTTTGCTTCGTTTAAGTCTACCTGATTATTTAAAACATCAATTTTGTCGTATGTGTCATATTTTAAATTTAGATGTTGTTGAGCCATAGTAGTTCGAAACTTCTCTAATTCTGCAACTTTATTCTCAGTAGCGTTAACCTTTTTTTCTAAATTTGCAACTTTAGTTGACAAAGCAGGCAGAGCTTTTATGAACATGTTGTTTTCTTCAGCTAATTGTTTTGTTTGATTTAATGTGCTTTCCATTTTTTCTAAATCTGAAACTTTTCTTTCTATAGCTACAACTTTAGTTGACAAAGCAGGAAGAGCTTTTACGAACATGTTGTTTTCTTGTGCTAATTGTTTTGTTTGATTCAATGTGCTTTCCATGCTTGAAACCTTTGCATTCAAGCCAGAAACTTCTTGACTAAGAGCTAAAAGATCTTTTTCAAGTGAATCTCCTATGTTTTTTGCTCTATAAGCGGTCTTTTTAACATCGGAATATGTCGCTTGTAAGTCAGCAAGTAGATCGTTTTGATTTAACTCTTCGCTTAAAGCATTCAAATTGCTTTCAACGGTGTTGACCTTTTTTGAAGCGTTGTTAACTTTCTCTTCTAAATAATTAAGATCTCTCGTTTTAGCAATCTCAGGTGAATTTTCCAAGTAAGTTACCAACCTTGACATCCAAACTGCTGCATCTGATCTTGTTAATGGTTCATAACCTCTAAATGTGGGTTCATCAACCGGTATAACTCCTTTTTCTACTAATTTCATAACGTAGTCATAAGCCCAGTGATCTTCTCCGACATCGGTAAATCCTAATGAAAACGCTGATACTACTAAAACCATTATAGCGACAAACGCTAAAGTTTTTTTCATTCTTCCTTACCCCCTTTTTATGATTTTGTTTTATTAATAAACCTTCTGTAGAAAACTTATTTTTTAACTATAATAATATTATACTATATTTACAAAAACAATGCAAAGCTTATTAAACTTTTTTTATTTTAAAAAAATTCTTTTTTCCTACTTTCAATATAGATCCGTTCTCAAAATCAAATAAACCTTTAAAATCATTTATTTTTTCTTCATTGATTCTAATGGCTCCTTGATTTATGGCTCTTTTAATTTCACTGTTACTAGAAAAAACACCAGTTTTTGTAATTACATCCAAAATTGTTTCGCCATCTTTTACTTCTATCTCAGGAAGATCTTCAGGCATTTCTTTTTTTTGAAATATTTTTATAAAATTTTCTTTAGCTTTTTTTGATTCTTCTTTATTATACAACATTGAAACAATTTCTTCTGCCAAGATCATTTTTACATCCCTAGGATTGATTTTTGAGTTTTTGATTTTTTCTTCATACGATTTTATTTCTTCTTTGGGAATATCCGTAAGATACTTCATATATTTAATGATAAGATCATCTGGTATCGACATCATTTTACCATAAACATCTTTTGGTGAATCGTTGAAAGCGATATAATTATCATAACTTTTGCTCATTTTTAAATGTCCATCTGTTCCTTCAATTAAAGGCATGGTAATAACAACTTGCGGGGATTGATCAAACTCTTCTTGTAACTTTCTTCCAACCAAAAGATTAAAAAGTTGATCAGTTCCTCCTATTTCTACATCAGCTTCAATCATTACAGAATCATAAGCTTGGGCTAGTGGATACAAAAATTCGGAAATGCTTATAGGTTGGTTATCTTTCAATCTTTTATTAAAATCGTCTCTTTCCAACATTCTAGCAACTGTATATCTTGAAGTTAAATTAATTATATCAGCAAAAGATAATTTTGAAAGCCATTCACTATTATATTTTACAATTGTTTTCTTGGGATCAAGTATTTTAAAAGCTTGTTCTACATATGATTTTGAATTTTCTTTGACTTCATCTTCCGAAAGCAAAGGACGTGTTTTAGATCTTCCAGAAGGATCGCCAATTCTAGCGGTAAAATCCCCTATTATTAAATATACCATATGACCTAACTTTTGAAACTGTTTTAATTTTTTTAATACTACTGCATGCCCTAGATGCAGATCTGGCCTGGATGGATCGACACCTAATTTAACTTTTAATTCTTTTTTATTATTTATTTTTTCTATAAAATCTTTATTTGTAATAAAATCGACGGTATTGCTTTCTATTATTTTGAGTTGATCTATGGGATTCAAGTATTATGTCCTCCTCTAGACTATTATCCACGTCACCAAAAAACAGTTTATCATAAAAAGGATGCCAAATGTTAGAGCAATTTTTGATGTTTTATCTAATCCTTTCTCTCTTCCGAAATTAGTAGCAGATGCACCTGCACCGAATGCACCACCTATTTCACTATTTTTTTGCATTCTTTGTAAAGCAAAATATATAACTCCAAAAGCTAAGATAATGTGAATAATTATCAATAAAATAGATAAAAAACCCATACTGTTCCTCCTTTTGCTTATTCTACTTATTTTTTAAAGAAAATTATAACAACTTCTTTGTTATTATATCACACGAAATATCGTTATGCAAACCTTTTATGATTTCTTTTCTATTCAAAAATCCAAGAATTCGCTCTCTAATCGAAAATAATCCTTGTTAATCCTTCATAATTGGAAATAATAAGATTAGTATTTTTTTATGAAAAGAAGTAAAATATAAATTAGGGAAACGTTTTCTATCTATTAGAAAGGGATTCCTAACGATAGTATTTTTATATTTTTGTTAATTTAATCTTTTTTATGATATAATAACAAAAATTATCAGATAAGATTTTTTAAGAGGTGCTAACTAATGAAAGAGAAAAAAAGAAATCCAAATCCAACAATAAAAGACGTAGCCAGGCTTGCTAATGTCGGTATAGCTACTGTGTCAAGGGTTTTAAACAATTCTGATAAAGTTAGCGAAAAAACTAAAGAAAAAGTCATAGAAATTATCGAAGAATTGGGGTACACTCCAAATATTAGCGCTAGAACTCTTTCTTCAAAAAATATCAATTCACTCTCTTTTCTTACTCCAGATATAGGAAATGAATTCTATGGTATTATGTATTCTTTATTAGAAAAAAGAATATCGAACCATAATTATCGTTTAATTGTTTTCCCACTCATAGATCAAATTTCCTTAGAAAAAATAAAACAAAATACAGATCTTGTTTATCAGACTGATGGTGTTTTTATCTCTTCTTTTTCAGTATCAAGTATATTTCAAAATAGAATTCCTCCAAATAAAATAATATTAATAGACTCTTTTGATGAAAGGTTTGATTCTGTTTATGTTGATAACTATGATATTGGAAG
This sequence comes from Petrotoga sp. 9PW.55.5.1, assembly GCF_003265365.1. Lineage (NCBI taxonomy): Bacteria > Thermotogati > Thermotogota > Thermotogae > Petrotogales > Petrotogaceae > Petrotoga > Petrotoga sp. 9PW.55.5.1. The sequence continues at coordinate 22,094 of NZ_AUPM01000043.1, forward strand.
AAAAGCTGCTGAGTATTTATTGAAGAATTCTCCCTATAAAAGTACTTTTTATTTGGTAACTTTTAAAGAATTATATAATGAATTTACCTCTTTTGTTTTTAAAAAAAGAGACGAGGGATTTTTAGAAGTTATGGATAAAAATAATAAGGAAGTAAAAATAATATACAGCGATTTAATGTGGGATGGTGGATACAAATCTTTCGAAAAAATAATTAAAAAGAAACCGAGAAACTATCTTTCAATTTTTGCTACTTGTGATATGTTAGGAGTCGGTATTAAAAAATTTTTAGAAGAAAAACGTATGATTCCAAAAAAACACTACTCTTTAATAGGTGTAGATAATCTTCCAATTAGCAGACTTTTCAAACTAACAACTATAAGGCAACCTATCAGCGAAATGGTTGAAATAGCTTATGAAATGTTCATATCTTATTTAAATGGAAGAAATAAGGTTGAACATTTTAAACTTGATGGGAAATTAATAGAAAGAGAAACCTAATCATATTTTTTTTATTTAAAGTGGAAACCTTTCCATTATATAATTTTTTCACAACATTTCTAAGGAGGTAGAAAAGTATGAAAAGAGTAGGATATCTTTTGATTTTGTTAATTCTTGTTTTTTCGTTGTTGGGTTGTTCTGCCGAAGCATCTCAAGATGATAAAACTCCTGTTTTACCGCAAGGTTTAGAACAATCAGTTGATAATGAATTTGAAAGTCTTGCGGAAGGAAAGACAGCTCAAGATTTTGAAGCTGAAACTGTTTTAATAGTACATTATCACAGGCCAGACGGAAATTATGATCCTTGGAACCTATGGATTTGGCCGAGTAAACCCACTTCAAAAGAAGGAGATAGATACTTATTTGAAGGAGAAGATAGCTTTGGTAAATATGCTATTATAGAATTTGATGAGAAACATTCAGAACTAGGTTTTATTGTAAGAACAGATAGTTGGGAAAAGGACGTTTCCGCTGATAGATTTGTGACTATTCCTGAGACTGCAGTTGCTGAGATATGGGTATTATCTGGGGTTGAAAATTTCTATACCGATCCAAAAACACTCGATTTAAGTCCAAGGGTGATTGCTGCTATTATGGATAAATTTGATGAAATTAAAATTGATCTTACAGTACCCTTTGACACTAAAGAATGGGAAGGCAAAGTTGATTTTTATACTTTAGATGGACAAGAGAAAACAAGTTATGAAATTGAAGATGTATATAAAACGGATCCAACAGATCTTTCTATAACCAATAAAATAACTATAAAACTCTCCACACCAATATCTCCAGAGGATATAGATAAGTTATATAAAGTGGAGATTGATGGTTACGTATCTGAAAATTATGTTATTATGAGAAATATATTAGACCAAGAAATTTTTCATTATTATGGAGATGATTTAGGAGTAAGTTATACTCCAAATAAAGCTACTTTTAAGGTTTGGTCTCCTGTTTCTTCAACTGCTTCTTTACTTCTTTTCAATGAATATAATGATGATGAACCTTATAAAACTATCCCTATGAGCAAAAACATAAATGGCGTTTGGGAAGTAACAGTCGATGAAGATCTTAAAGGAAAATATTATTTATATGAGTTTGAATCATATGGAGAGAAAAGAAGAACTATCGATATTTATTCTACTGCGGTTTCAGTAAACTCAAAAAAATCAGCAATAATAGATTTAAAAGACACTGATCCTTTTGGTTGGGAAAATGATGAGAGACCACCTTTAGAAAATATAGAAGATTCAATTATATATGAAATTCATGTCAAAGACTTCACTATTGATGAAAGTTCCGGAGTTCCAGAACAATATAGAGGAAAGTATTTAGGTTTGACAGTTGATAATACAACTGCTCCATCAGGAGTAAAAACTGGTCTTGCCCATTTAAAGGAATTAGGTGTAACGCACGTTCATATAATGCCTATTCAAGACGCAGGATCCTTAGATGAAACTAAATTCGAAGAACAATATGGGTGGGGATATGATCCTTTGGTATATAACGTTCCTGAAGGGATTTACTCTAGTGACCCTTACGATCCTTTAGTTAGAATCAATGAAGTAAAAAAAGTTGTTCAAACTTTTCATGATAACAATATCCGTGTGATTTTAGATGTTGTATATAACCACACCTATCAAGTTGGTAGAAATTCTCCATTTGATCAAACGGTACCTTATTTTTATTACAGGACTGATGATTCACTTAAATATACCAATGGTTCAGGAGTAGGTAATGAAATTGCTACAGAAAGATTTATGGTAAGAAAATACATAGTAGATAGCTTAAAATACTGGGTGGAAGAATATCATGTAGATGGTTTCAGGTTTGATTTGTTGGGATTATTTGACAAAGAAACTGTAGAGACAATTTCTGAAGAGTTACACATAATTCTTCCTGATATCCTTTTGTACGGTGAGCCATGGACAGGGGGAGGACCAATAACTTTTGGAAAAGGAGATCAAAAAGGTTTAGAAGTTGCAGTATTCAATGACGATGTTAGAAATGCCATTAGGGGAAGTGTTTTTGATGCACAAGTTAAAGGTTTTGGATTAGGAGCAGTAGGTCAGCAGTTGAAAATCCAAAGAGGAGTTGTTGGTTCTATAGAGTACAACAGCAGGATTAGATCTTGGGCTGATGACCCTCAAGAAACAATAAACTATGTTTCAAATCATGACAATCATACATTATGGGATAAAAACGCTTTGGCTCTTGGAGTAAGACCATGGGAAGAAGAAATTGATTCTGAAACTTTAGAAACATTAAAGCGTTCTCAAAAATTTTCAAACTCAATGATTTTAACTATGCAAGGAGTTCCTTTTTTGCATGGTGGAGTTGATTTTGCACGAACAAAGAATGGACATGACAATCCTTACAACGTTCTAGAACCAAATATCTATGACTGGAATAGAAAAAGTGAATTTTATGATGTATTTGAATATTATAAAGGAATGATAGAATTAAGAAAAACCCACCCTGCTTTTAGAATGACTAATAGTGAAGATATTATAGAAAAATTACAATTTTTGGAACTTCCAAAAGAATATAGAAAAACCGTTGCATATGTTCTAAAAGATCATGCCAATGGAGATTCTTGGCGAAATATATTAGTTATATACAATGGAGAACCCGAAGATTTTGTTAATATATCTCTACCTGCTGGTAGCTGGAATATAGTTGTAAATGAGAATAATGCCGGAACAACAATTTTAGATTCTGTTTCAGGTGAAGTCAGTGTTCCTCCATTATCGACTTACGTTTTATTTCAAAAATAAATTAAAAATTTTCAAAAATAGGGCAGATTGAACTGCCCCATATCAAGTAGAAACAAAAATTAATAAAAAACTATATACATTTGGATGCTTGGTTTCTGAACTCAGCAGGAGTCAAGCATCCAAGTTTTTTCTGGTGGTTTAATTCCCCTTCCTCGAAGGGGTAAATATAATAGAAATTCCCCTCTTGAGAGGGGAATTAAAGCTAATTCTGCTTCTATGAAGGTAAATCAAAAGCAACTACCCCGTCTGTGACAATAATCGTCACAAAAAATCGACCCATAGTTATTGATATATAAGTTCGATTATGTTAAAATATTAATGTGTTTATTAATATTAATTTTCAAATTTTAATGAGGGGGTGTTTCTGTGGCATCGGGTTTTTTTCAAAAACAAGTTATGATGAGAAAAGTTTTGTACTCGCTGATTCCTATTTACATATTTGCTTTTTACATGTACGGAGTTAGACTTTTATTTCTTTCAATTTTCGTCTATGGTTTTGGTATTTTAACTGAATATATTATGGAAAAATCTAAAAAAAGAAAAGTCAGCGAAGCAGTTTTAGTCACATGTACTTTATTTGTTCTATCTTTACCTCCTGCAACTCCTTGGTGGATTGCAAGTATAGGAATTGTATTTGGCGTTTTGTTTGCTAAAGAAGTATACGGAGGATTTGGTCGAAATATATTCAATCCCGCCATTGCTGGAAGGCTTTTTATTTACATTACCTTTCCAAATATAATGACTCAAGCTTGGCGTCAACCAGGTAATTTTGGAAGAATGATGTCTGATACTATGACTTCTGCTACACCTCTTCAAACGTTAGCTAATGGTGAAAGTATAGGTTTATTCAACGCTTTTTTTGGTCTTCATCCAGGTTCTATGGGAGAAGGGCCAATATTTCTAATTATTATTGCAGCGATATATTTAATATTTACAAAAACTGCAAGCTGGAAGATTATGTTATCAACTTTTTTAAGTGCTGGAATATTAACCGGATTTTTTTCTATTATAGGTATTCAGCAAACTATGCATCCTTTAGAATTTTTGATGTCAGGTAGTTTGATTTTTGTGACTGTATTTATGGCAACTGATCCTGTTACAGCACCAAAAAATGAAACTTCTAAATGGTTCTATGGAATAATTATAGGAGTTACTGCCGTATTAGTCAGATCTTTTTCTCTCTTTCCAGAAGGTACAAGTTTTGGTGTTTTAATGGGAAATACATTTGCTGCTTTACTTGACACTGCATTTGCTAAAAAGAAGGTGAAAGCATGAAAAGAGAAGGAAGAGTTTACACTATTATATTCACCTTTATAATTTCTTTTGTATTTGTTTTTGTTTTGGCGGTAGCCAATGAATTAACCAAAGATACCGTTGCTAAAAATCAAGAGTTATTTCAAATCAAAGCTATACTTTCTGCTATGGGAATAGACTATCAAAACGACGATGATGCCTTCCAAAAATACAATTCTTTGGTAGAAACAGAAACAATAGAAGATAAAATTATTTATAAAGCAAATATAAACGGAGAAGAAGTATATGCAACTATCTTTTCAGGAAGTGGATTATGGGGAACAATAACTGGAGTTTTAGCGGTGAATGATGATGCATCTAGAATAGTTGGAATCGATTTTATCTCTCAAAACGAAACGCCAGGTTTAGGTGGAAGAATTGAAGAAGAATGGTTCAAAGAACAATTTTCCGGATTAAAATTAGTCGATAATAAGATACAAGTTGTCAGAGGAGAAGGTAGCGGAGATTATAATTATGAAAACGGGAAAGTGGATGCCATAACTGGAGCAACAAGAACGTCAGAATCGATAGAAAAGATAGTAAACGATACTATTTCCGAATTAAAAGAAATATTGGGGGTGAATAGTTGATGGCCCAAAAAGATATGATTTCCATAGCTAAAGAAAATTTGTGGTACAATAACCCTGTTTTCATCCAAATTTTAGGAATTTGTTCAACTTTAGCTGTTACTAATACTCTTATAAACACTTCAATTATGACAATAGGGGTAGTTTTTGTTACCGGGTTATCTGCTTTAACTGTTTCACTTTTAAAATCTTTTATACCAAGAAAAGTTAGAATGATAGCACAAACTTTGATAATCTCTTTTTATGTTATAATAGTTGATATCGTATTAAGAGCTTATGTACCTGAAGTAAGTAGGGCGTTGGGTCCTTATGTTGGTCTTATAATTACTAACTGTATAATAATGGGAAGAACTGAGGCATTTGCTCAGTCAAATCCTCCTTTATTGTCTTTATGGGATGGAATAACTACAGGTGTTGGCTATATGTATATTCTTATGATGGTTGCATTTGTTAGAGAATTATTAGGCTTTGGCACACTCTTCGGTTTTCAAGTTTTACCTGATACATTTATAAATTGGACAATTATGGTTATGCCTCCAAGTGCATTTTTCATGTTAGCTATTTTCATATGGATATTGAAAGGTTATATGTTCAGAAAGGAGGTTAAAAAATAATGGCTCCTGATGTTGGACTAATCTCATTGTTCTTTGCTTCTATATTTACAAGTAATATACTTCTTTCAAATTTTTTGGGAATGTGTTCTTTTATTTCTGTATCGAAAGATTTTACCTCTTCAAATGGTTTGGGATTAGCCGTTACTTTTGTTATGACTATAACAACTGCTATTAACTGGCTGGTTTATAATTATTTATTACTTCCTTTTGGATTAGAATATTTAAGGTATATAGTTTTTATAATAGTTATTGCAGCTATCGTTCAAATTTCAGAAATGATTATAGAAAGAATGTCTACAAATTTATACATGAGTTTGGGAATCTTTCTTCCTTTAATAACAGTTAATTGTGCGATATTAGGTGTTGCTTTATTCATGCAAATAAGAAATTATAACTTCTTGCAATCAATTATATTTGGATTAGGTTCAGGTTTAGGTTGGTGGCTTGCGATAGTGTCATTAGCTTCTATCAGAAAGAAAGTTGATAACTCTCCTGTACCAGCTCCATTGAAAGGGCCAGGAATAACTTTAATAACTATAGGACTTATGGCAATGGCTTTTATGGGATTTTCCGGAATGCTAAACGTACAGTGAGGTGAAAATTCATGAATTCAATTTTAACTGCATCACTTTTAATAGGTGGACTTAGTGCTGTTTTATCAGCTTTAATAGTAATAGTTGATAGTATAGTAAATAATTATGGAGAAGTAACTATTGATATAAATAGTGGAAAGAAAAATTTGAAGGTTAATGGAGGGGCTTCACTTCTAACTACATTATCTGAACAAGGGATTTTTATCCCTTCTGCCTGCGGCGGGAGAGGAAGTTGCGGTGCTTGTAAAGTTAAAGTTTTATCGGATATTGGACCAATTTTACCAACAGAGGCACCTCTTTTAGAAAAAGAAGAGATGGAGAATAACGTTCGACTTTCCTGCCAAATAAAAGTTAAATCTGATATTTCTATCGAAATACCAGAAGAGCTTTTTTCTGCAAAAAGGTATAAAGCTAAGGTAACAAAAATTCAAGATATGACATACGACATTAAAGAAGCAAAAATAGATTTAATTGATCCTAATGAGATAGATTTCAAGGCTGGGCAATACATGCAGTTGGTTGTACCTCCTTATGAAAAGATTAAAGAATACACACAAAGAGCTTATTCCATATCTTCATCTCCTAGTCAGAAAAATTCTGTGGAGTTTTTTATAAGGCTTGTCCCAGGCGGTATCGCTACAACTTATGTTCATCAGTATTTAAAAGAAAACGATGAAATAGAATTGGTAGGGCCTTTTGGAGATTTTTATATGAGAGATACTGATGCAGATATGATTTGTGTGGCTGGTGGTTCAGGTCTTGCTCCTATTAAATCTATAGTATCTGATATGTTTGAAAGAGGTATAACCAACAGAAACGTTTGGTTATTCTTTGGAGCAAGAAGTTTAAGAGACCTTTATTATCTTGACTTTTTCCAAGAAAAGGAGAAAAAGTGGGAAAAGTTTCACTTTGTACCAGCTTTATCAGAACCACAACCTGATGATAATTGGAAAGGAGAAGTGGGACTAATAACGGATGTATTAGCAAAGTATTTCAAAGAAAAGATGGACCAAGATACTCAAAAAGAAGGATATTTATGTGGAAGTCCAGGTATGATAAATGCTTGCGTTAAAGTAATGACAGATAACGGCATCGAAGAAGAAAAAATTTATTACGATAAATTTGCATAAAAAGCGCCCATAGGAGGTGTTTTAAATATGAAGATGACTGAAGATTTAAAAAAAGCCGCGGAAAATATGAAACCAGGAATAATAACAGCGGAAGGATTTTTAGGCGATGATGATAGATCTCTTGTTGATATTATAGAAAGTGACGAAGAAAATATTCAGTCTTTAAAAATCAATCTATATGACGATATAAAAAGGATAAAATATCTATTTGAAAAGGGGAAAGAAGCTTTTGATGAACCAATTACCGTTGATAATAAATGGTTGGTAAAAACGGATGAAGCAAGAGGACATTTGCCTTGCCCATTTGAAGATGGAATCTTTAGAAAAGTTAATCTAAGGGTTAAGAATCTTAGAAACAATGAAGAACTTTTTATAACAGATTTATCTCTTCATTTAATAGAAAAACATCATTTCTTTCAGGGGAAAGGTTCGAAGTTCAGGGTAGAACCAGAACAATTAAAAAAAGTTATAGAGGGTTAAATATTTGTATGAGGAGGAGATTTAAGATATGCCAGTAAATTTAAGAGGAAGAAGTTTTTTAACACTGAAAGATTTTTCGCCAGAAGAAATAAAGTACCTTTTAAACCTTTCTCAAAATCTTAAAACAAAAAAAAGGATGGGTATAAAAGGAGATTTATTAAATGGTAAAAACATTGTACTTCTATTTGAAAAAACCTCAACTAGAACTAGATGTGCTTTTGAAGTCGCCGCTTTTGATGAAGGAGCACACGTTACTTTTTTAACCAACAGTCAAATGGGGAAAAAAGAATCTATTGAAGATACAGCAAGGGTTTTAGGGAGATTCTACGATGGAATAGAATTCAGGGGTTTCAAACAAGAAACCGTAGAAACATTGGCAAAATATTCAGGTGTCCCTGTATGGAACGGATTAACAGACGAAGATCATCCAACACAGGTTTTAGCTGACTTTTTAACGATTATGGAAAACTTTGAAAAACCATTATCAAAGATAAAATTTGTATATATAGGTGATGGAAGAAACAACATGGCCAATGCTTTAATGATAGGTGGTTCAAAAATGGGCATGGACTTTGTAATAATCTCTCCAAAAGAGCTCTTCCCTAACAAATCATTAGTTGATGAAATGGAAATAGTTGCAAAAGAAAACGGTGGAAAAATCACGATATCTGATAAACTTGATTCTGTTGTAAATGCAGATGTTATATACACAGACGTGTGGTTCTCCATGGGAGAAGAGGATAAGATACAGGAACGTTTAAACTTATTAACACCTTATCAAGTCAATATGGACTTAATTAAAAGAACAAACAATCCTGATGTAATATTTTTGCATTGTTTACCATCTTTTCACGATACAAAAACAGAGATGGGGAAGATGGTATATGAAAAATACGGTATTGAAGAGATGGAAGTTACCAATGAAGTATTCGAAAGTAGATATTCTAAAGTATTTGATGAAGCAGAAAACAGAATGCACACCATAAAAGCAGTCATGGTTGCTACACTGGTAGGTTGATATGAATGAGTGAAAAATTGGCAATAGTTGCTATTGGAGGGAACGCTCTAATTCAGCATAAAGAACCCCCCACAGCAGATAATATATTCAAAAATTTAGAATTTACATCCAAATGTTTATTAGGTCTTATAAAAAAAAGTTATAAAATTGTAGTTACACATGGCAATGGTCCCCAAGTAGGTAATATATTACTTCAGCAAGATATAGCTAAAGAGGTAATTCCTCCTTTTCCATTAGATGTAAATGGTGCAATGACACAAGGTTATATTGGTTACATGATATCTCAATCATTGAAGAATGTTCTTGAAAAAGAAAATATTGAAAAAGACGTTTCCTGTGTCGTAACTCAAGTTTTAGTTGATAAAAATGACTCCTCTTTTCAAAATCCTTCAAAACCCGTAGGGCCATTCTACACTAAAGAAGAAGCTGAAACTTTAATTAAAGAGAAAGGTTGGAGTATGGTTGAAGATGCGGGAAGAGGTTGGAGAAGAGTTGTTCCTTCACCTTATCCTCTTGATATAGTAGAAATCAAAGCTATAAAAAAACTTGTTAAAGATAATCATATTACTATTGCAGCTGGTGGTGGTGGAATACCGGTAATAAAAGAAGATGGCAGCCTAAAAGGTGTCGAAGGAGTTATAGACAAAGACAGAGCATCGGCTTTATTAGCAGTAGAACTTGATGCAGATGAATTTATTATCTTAACTGCTGTAGAAAAAGCATACATAAACTTCAAAAAACCAAACCAAGAAGCTTTATCAAAAATATCTGTTACAGAGGCAAAAAAATACATAATGGAAGGCCATTTTTCTAAAGGCAGTATGTTACCTAAAATTGAAGCATGCATTGACTTTGTAGAAAAGACTGGAAGAAGTGCGTTAATAACTGATTTAAAAAAGTTAGAAGAAGCTATGGATGGTAAAACAGGTACAATAATCACAAAATAACAATATCAGCTTAAATTCCCATTTTTGAAGGGTTAATATAATAGAATTCCCCTCTTGCTGAACTGCCCCATGTCAAGTAGACACAAAAATTAATAAAAACTATATACATTTGGATGCTTGGTTTCTGAACTCAACAGGAGCCAAGCATCCGAGTTTTTTCTGAAATCTATTTTCGTTATAAAAACAGTGAAATTCCCTTTTCTCGAAGGGGTGGATGCAGCGTTTTGTACTGCAGACGAGGTAGTCACTCTTTAATTTGCTTTTAGCAAATTGAAAATCCAATTCAAAAGCAACTACCCCGTCTGTGACCACACCCTGTCAGACTTTCAGTCTGACACCCCTCTCAAGAGGGGAATTCTATTATATTAACCCTTCAAAAAGGGGAATTAAACCTCAACAGCAGTTTTGTAATTTTTATTAATTACGTGTCTACTTTGGAGGTATCATATCAGTACAAGGGGAATTTAATTATCTTTTATTTAAGTATCTTTTTTAAAAAACTAAAATTTAAATATCATTCCTGCGCCCCCGCTAAGATTAAATTTAGGCTCAGGGATTACATTAAAACTTGGGGCAAATTCTAAAAAGAATTCAAGCGGAGATTGGGGTATAGCATAGTTAAGAGAAACAGGAAATCTTACTCCAAAATTCAATCCATCCCCAATACCTATATGAACTCCCCCTCCATATCCAAGGTCAATAGCACCAAATGTTCCTTTTGATATAGAGTTATAATCAAAGCCCAACCATAAGTAATCTTCTGTAAAAGACCAAGCAGCAGTTATCCCTATGAAAGTTGTTGAACTTGTGTAACTTCTAATATATAGCCCGGTTGGATCTCCAACTTTTGCTCCTAAACCTAATGGGGCAGTGAAAATCACCGACGATAATACCACTAATATTCCTAAAATGATTAATGCTTTTTTCATTCTTTTTCTCCTCCTAAAATTATTTTTAAGAACAAAATACAACCAAAACATAAATTATTTCTAAATACTTTTCTTAGTTAAAAACTATTATATAATAATTAACTAAAATTTTCATTAAATTTCCTAAAATGTTTCATTTATCAATAATTCAACGTATTTTTTCTAATATTCTCCTTTTTCTTTTAATTTTTGCGATATCTTTCTTACTTCTTGAGATTTCTCTTCTGTAGTTATTAGAATTCCGTCTTCTCCTTCAACTACGATTATGTTTGATAATCCTATTATTCCAACATGCTTGTTTGATTTTACATAAACATTTTCCCCATCTATGATTTCTACATTTTCGTTTTTATCAGAATATCCCAATAGTTCCCTCACGGATACCCAGCTTCCAACATCCGACCACTTAAAATCCGCTTTTACTACATAAACATTTTCTGATTTTTCTAAGAGAGCATAATCTATACTTATTTTTTTGACTTCGGGCATGATTTTTCGCAAAGTATCGGTGTCTTTTGGTGAGATACTTACTAATTTAGTATATATGTCAGTTGTATGTTTTTTCATTTCCTTTAAAAAAGTATTTTTATTCCATACAAACATTCCACTGTTCCAAAAGAAGTTTTCTTTTGATAAAAAATCTTTAGCAGTTTGGAGATTCGGTTTTTCTTTGAAAGATTTAACGTCATAAATATTTTTACTAATATATTTTCCTGCTTCTATATATCCGTATCCTGTTTCAGGTCTGTTTGGATTTATTCCTAAAGTAAATAGACCGTTATATTTTTTTGCTCCTTCAATTGCTAAATTTAATGTTTCCCAAAATTTTTCTTTTTCAGGGATATAATGATCTGCGGGAAGTATTGTGACTATTTCATCTTCTTCAGCTAGCAATGTCCCTAGCATACAAGCAGGGGCAGTGTTTCTTGGAATAGGTTCCAAGATTATATTTCCTTCGGGAATCTCTGGTATTTCTTTTGTTGTTAAATCTAAATACTTCTCTGAAGTTATTATGAAAATATCGTTTTTATTTAATTTATAATTCATTCTTTCAAATGTTTCTCTGATTAAAGATTTATCTGAAAAGAGTTTTAAAAACTGTTTTGGTTTTTTTGAAGTTGATAATGGCCAAAACCTTTCTCCTGATCCACCTGCTAATATTATTGCTTTCATATTTACCTCCTTTTTTGCTGAATTTATTTTTGAATATATTGGAAGTAAAGTCCAGCTAAAGGTGGTAAAGTAATTATAATTGACTGCTCTCTTCCGTGCATAGCAATATCTTGTGAGAAAACCTCTTTAGGATTATCTACGTTACTTCCGTAATAATCTGACCAATCTGTGTTTAGTATTTCTTGGTAGGCTCCTTTTTTTGGAACTCCTATTCGATAATTTTCTCGTGGTACAGGTGTAAAATTGAATATACATACCAACAATTCATCTTTATTCTTTGATTTTCTACAGAAAGATATTACACTATTATCTGAATCACTGAAATCGATCCATTCAAAGCCTTCATAGTTAAAATCTATTTCAAATAAAGAGTTATGTTGTTTGTATAATATATTTAAGTCTTTTAGGAATTTTTGTAATTTATTATGTGGTTCGTATTGTAATAAATGCCAATCTAAACTAAAATTACAGTCCCATTCTTTTCTTTGAGCTATATCTGATCCCATAAACAATAATTTTTTACCCGGATGAGCAAACATATATGAGTAAAAGAGTCTTAGGTTTGCAAATTTCTGCCAATCGTCTCCAGGCATTTTTTCAAGAAGTGACCTTTTACCATGGACCACTTCGTCGTGAGAAATAGATAAGATAAAGTTTTCAGAAAAAGCGTAAACCAGTGAAAATGTAAGATCATTTTGATGATACTTTCTGAATATAGGTTCTTTGCTAAAATACCTTAGGGTATCATTCATCCATCCCATGTTCCATTTGAATAGAAATCCTAATCCACCCTCATGTACAGGAGTTGTTACTCCTGGAAAAGCAGTTGACTCTTCTGCTATGGTCATTATACCAGGAAATTGCTGATAAGAAACCGTATTTAGATGTTTAATAAAATCTATTGCTTCTAAGTTTTCTCTACCACCGTATTTGTTTGGTATCCATTCTCCATCTTTTCTACTGTAATCTAAGTAAAGCATAGATGCAACAGCATCGAATCTTAATCCATCAATATGGTATTTATCTAGCCAAAATAAAGCATTTGCTAATAAGAAGTTTTTTACTTCATGCCTTCCATAGTTAAATATATAGGTTCCCCAGTCTTTGTGCTCACCTAATCTAGCATCATAATGTTCGTAAAGGGCTGTCCCATCGAACCTTCCTAAAGAATGTTCGTCTTTCGGGAAGTGTCCAGGTACCCAATCAACAATTACCCCTATATCGTTTTGATGCATTGTATCAACAAAGTACATAAAATCTTCAGGTTTACCAAATCTACTAGTTGGGGCGTAATACCCTGTTACCTGATATCCCCAGGATATATCTAAAGGATGTTCGCTAACTGGCAGTAATTCTATATGAGTAAAATTATGTTCTGTAACATATTTTGCAAGTTTATCGGCTAATTCGCGATAATTTAAGAATTCGCTCCCATCTTTTTTTGCCCAAGACCCAAGGTGTACCTCATAAACTGAGATAGGTTCTTCTAACCAATTCTTGCTTCTTCTTTCATTCATCCATTTGTCATCGTTCCATTTGTGTTTGTTGTTAATATCATAGACAATAGCAGCTGTTTTCGGTCTAACTTCGAAATATTTCCCATATGGATCTGTTTTTAATACCAGATTTCCGCTTTGTGTTTTAATTTCAAATTTGTATAGATCGCCTTCAACAACCCCAGGTATAAATATCTCCCATATGCCTGATTGTCCTAAAACTCTCATTTGATGAACCCTTCCATCCCAATTGTTAAAGTCCCCTACAACGCTTACTCTCCTAGCATTTGGAGCCCATGTAGAAAATAAAACACCTTTTGTTCCATTTAATTCCATTAAATGAGAACCTAGTTTTTCGTATACCTTATAATGATTTCCTTCATTAAACAAATACCTATCGTATTCTGAAATTACAGGTAGAAATGAATATGGGTCTTTATATGACCACTTTTGACCATCGTATGAAAGACATTCCACTATATACTCAAAAATTTCACTTCGCGATATTTTTTTCTCAAATAGTCCTGCTTCGTGTATTTTTTCAAGTTTAATCTTTTGATTATCAAAGATTATATAAGCTTCCTTAGCAAAAGGTTGTAATACTCTCATAACTAAATTTGAGTCGTCTAATTTTCTCAGCCCTAAAAATATGAAAGGATCATGGCAATCTCCATTGACAAGCATCTTAATCTCTTCATTTGTTAATATAGCCATCACTTCCACCTCCTGAAGAACTTATATTTAATTCATATAGAAATAAGTTCCATTTTCTTGTCCTATTTTTCCATCAATTTCAAGTTGCATTAAAAGAGATAATATCGAGGAAACATCTTCTTTTAGAAAATCACAAATTAAATCTAGCGTATTTTTTCCTTCTGATATTAACTTTAGAATTTTATTTTCTAAGTTGGTATTTTCTTCCTTGCCAGAAAAATATTGCCCTTCTAAATTAGTATATCCGAACATTTCTCTAAGTTGCTCCATAGAAATCACTGGAGTTGCTCCAGAATATATCAAATAATTTGTTCCGTATGAGTTTACTCTTGTTATATCACCAGGTATTGCTAATACTTCTCTTCCATAGTCTAAAGCATATCTTGCGGTTATTAGTGAACCACTTTTCTTAGCTGCTTCTACTACGATGGATCTTTCAGATAGTCCTGCTATTATACGATTTCTGTATGGAAAAGTGTATCTTGTTGCTCTTGTCCCTGGAAAATATTCTGAGATTATCAAGCCTTCTTTTTTAATTTTATTATATAACGATTCGTTTGATTTTGGGTAAATAATATCTATTCCGTTTCCTAAAACAGCTATGGTTTTCTTTGATCGCTTTTGAGCTATAGAATCTATACCATATGCCATCCCACTTACTATTGTATAACCATTAAGGTTTTTGACAATTTCTTCACATATTGATTTTCCATATTCCGTAGGTTTCCTAGTACCAACAATTGATACAGTTTTACTTTTTAAAAGGGATATGTCTCCAAAATAATAAAGAATTACAGGAGGATCGTTAATGTTTTTTAAAAGATCTGGATACTCGTCATCCCAATAAGTTATTATTCCCAAATCTCGAATTTTATTTAATTTTTTGACGATAGATTTTTTGTTTTCTTCAAAATCTTCTTTGAATAAAGTAGGCATTTTACCATCCTTGGAATAAATCAAGAGCTCCGTATTTGATTTTTTATAGCATTCTTTTAGGGTAATAATATCCAGAACATTCAAATAATTTAAACCCCTTTCAAAATGTATTTGATAATATTCTTAATGATTGTTTAATTTTTTCCAATCCGAAAAAAAATAGGAGAGTGAATAATTAAGTTTCTACCCCCGTTTTTTCTAAATACTATGGAAACAAGTTGAGCATCATTTTTTTTATCCCCATATGCTACATATATATGCTGTGCTTTTAAGTGATTTTTTTCTAAAAGAACTACTGTATCGGATAAAATATACGGATGAATTACCAAAGAACCTAAACTTTTATTTTTCAGAAGATACTTCGAAGCATATAAAAAGTTATCAAGAATTTCTAAATTTTCTGATGAACGGGCAGTTCTTCTATCTTCTAATTTATTTTTTATACCATCAAAATAATGCGGAGGATTAAAAATTAAGTAATCAGCAACTTCGGTATTGAATTGTTCTTTAATGTTTTTAACAGATAGATTGTAAAATTCTACATTTGTTGATTGGTTGGCATTTTTATTTTTTAATGAACACTCATATAACTTTTTTTGTATCTCAATCCCTATTATTTGACTTTTCGGATAAATTTTCCCTAAAACCAAACTTACATGACCTATACCGCTTCCCAACTCAAATATCTTAAAATTTTCCTTTGCAAAACAAGTTAATAACAGTAATACACTAGCGTGTGTTGGCAAATGACTTTCGTTAGGAGTTTCAAGTTTTAAATTTCTATAAATATGGTCAATTTGTCTTATTTTATCTTCCATCATCATTAGTTATAACAGTACCTCTTTCTTGAAGTATTATATTTGGTATCTTCCCATTATTAACAAATACAGAGAATTCTCTAATACTTGCCTGCGCGATTTGAGAATTTATGGAGTTCAAATAAGAAAAAGATGAAATATTTAATAGCCTTATACCCGTGTTTTCTAATACTGTTCTGGTATTAATAGAAGTGGTTAATAAATCTATGTTAGAATCAGCAATAAAAGCTTCTTTGGTGTTTTCTAAAGAAATTTCTTTTAGACTGGAATCTAGGATGTAAACCCCAGATGAGTTTATTACTTGAATGTAATTACTACTTTTACCATCATATATGCATACTCTTTCAGTGTTTTCTATTTCGATAAAACCATAATCATCTATAGAAACATTTTTTAAAAAAAGCAAACTTCCATTTCCCGTTATTTTTATTCCTTCAAGATCCGTGTCATAAAAAATTACTGTTCCTCCATTTAGTCTTATTTCTCCATCCCCAAAAATGTTAGTTTTCTCTGCTCCAGGCATCACATACAAAGTACCTTCAACTAGTATAACCGATCCATTATAAAATCTAATAGAGCTTCCTGATTCAATAATCATTTTTCTGTTTTCAGAAAGTAAAATATTTGAAGCTACTACATATGGAGAATTCATATGAGACAAAAAAATATTTTCATCTACTCTTCTGATAGTTTCAGATGTATAAAGTCGAAAATTATCCGCAACTGAAATTATAGGTTCAGAAGGGAATCCGTGAGTATTATTACTTGTTACACCTCTAATAAACAAAATGTTTTCATGTGGATTTTTTAAAAAATTATTTTGTATATTGTATACTTCTTTCCAACCAAATATTTTCTCATAATTTTCAATAGAATATTTTTGAAAATCCTGGTCATACTTCCAGGATATATAATCTACTTCATTTGAAATTAGCGTAGTCGCAACTTTAGGATACCTTGGTATAGATTGATCTACTTCTACTTTCATAAATTTTTGAGCCATGTTCTTTTTAGAATCAAAAACCATAACGGTGGCTTCTTTAGAATGGTACAATAGTGATTCTGAAATGTATTCGACTTGATTTCCATCATCAATAAAAATTAGAAAGGTATCATCCCAGTCATCGATTATATCTAAATAACTTTCGGAAAAGACATTAACTTTTAGTGTATCAGAATTTATAATCGGAGGCTTGTCTACATTGGTATCTATTTCAAAAACATTAGTAAAGAAATTATTCACATCATCTTTAAAAATAATTTTGAAAGTCTCGATACCTTTATTTTTCTCTAAATCAATAAAAAAAGTTTCTTTATTAGATGAGGAGGTTGCTATAAGTGTTTCATTTTGAAACAATTTGGCCACTGAAAAATCATTATCTTCCAAAAAATACTCGACGATCAATGTACCCTTATCCAAATTATAGTTAAAATAGGAAGGCGAAGGAGGAGTGTTATCATAAACTATAGTTGTTGAATAATCCGTAATTAATCGTTTCCTGTTATCCAAAAAATTAATAGTTAATTTATGTTCTCCTTCTTCTAAACCTTCTAAATATATATCTTGTGTTATTTCAAAAGTATCGTAATAAGAATCATTTGTAGTTATTTCTACAAATTCTGTGTAAAAGTTGGTTTGCAATCTCAAGGGGTAGTTGCCAGAAACTTTATTGTTGAGTTCTATCCCTAAATTAGATTTATTCTGGTTCAAAGGAAAAATGGATTCACAACCCACTAATATGATTATTAAAGTTATGGGAATTAAAACCTTAACCAAGAGTTTCAAATATTATTCCACCTCATAAAAATATTTCAACAAAGGTGAATCGTTTGGAAACACCAGTATACTATCCTTGAAAGAATCTTTATAAATATCTGTTATTTTTTGTAATTCATAAAAGTCTGTATCAAGAGAATATGCCTCTGAATAGATATTGATAGCACTAGCTTCACCTGTACCTCTAATTATATTGGCTTCTTTTTCTGCTTCAGAAACTATTATGCTTGCTTGTTTATCTGCCTCAGCTTTCATTCTTTGAGATTCCTTTTCACCCTCGGCTCTTAATTGTGCAGCCATCGCGTATCTTTCGCTTTTCATTCTTTCATACACTGCTTCGGTGTTTTCTTTAGGAAGATCGGTTCTTTTAAGTCTTACTTCTACAACTTCAATTCCGAAACTTTTTAAGGAATTAGAGCTTCTTTTTTTAATTTCCTCCAAAATAGCTGGTCTTTCAGTGGATAAAACTTCCAAGAAATTGTAATTTCCGATAACATCTCTAGCATGTGAATATACAATGTCATCAATCCTTGTTAGAGCAACTTCAACAGTTCTTAGAGTCTCTATGAATTTTTGAGGATCTTCTATTCTCCATATTGCATAAGTATCTGCTAGTATAGTTCTTCTATCAGAAGTAATTACCCTTTCAACTGGAATGTCGTAAATCATTAACCTTTTTTCAAACTTCTCAACATTATCTACAAATGGAACTTTAGTATATATACCCGGTTCTGTTCTTATACTTTTAATATTTCCAAATCTAAGAACGATTGCTTGTTGAGTTTGATCTACAATATAGAAGGAAGTAAGAGCAAAAAATATTCCTAAAAAAACCACTATTATAACTACGGCCCAAAGTGTCATATTTTTCATTGTTGTTCACCACCAATTATCTCACTTAAATTCAAGAAGTTTAAAGTATCACCCTTTTCAGAAATAACTTGCATTTTTGAATTCTCTATCATCTGCTGAACAGAATCCAAAATCAACCTTTTTTTCGTTACTTCTTCGGAATTTTGATATTCTTCCAGTAAGGCTTTGAATCTTTCAGCCTCTCCAGTTGCTTTAGCAACTTGTTGATATGCATAAGCTTCAGCATCGTTTATGATTCTTTGAGCTTGTCCTTCAGCTCTTGGAATAACATCGTTGGTATATCTTTGAGCTTCGTTTATAAACGTTTGTTGATCCTGTCTTGCATTATTTACATCATCAAAAGCAGGAACTACAGGAGCTGGAGGGGTAACTGCTTGTAAATATACATTTTCTATCTGAACTCCCGAGTTGTAACTATCCATTATTTCTTGTATTGTTTGTGAGGTTTCCATTGCAATTTTATCTCTTTCTATTGTCAAAACCTTTTCCAACTCTGATGAGGCAACTTTCTCTCTTAGAACGCTTTCAGCGGTTGATTTTACAAGATCATAACCTTGAATAACATTGAAAGCGTATGCTACAGGGTCATTTACCTTATACTGTACTACCGCTTCAATACTAATAATATTTTGATCCCCAGTAATCATCTCAGCCTCTTCATTAACACTTCTATAGGAAGGAGTCCTTCCATCGCTCGTTGTTCGAAATCCTATTTCAATTTTGTTTATAGTTCTTACATCAACTATAACATGAGATTGAAAAGGAACAGGAAGATGAAAATGTATTCCGGGTCCTGTTGTTGAAGTATATTCTCCAAATGTCTTAACCAACGCTACTTCTGAAGGCCCTACCTGATAAACACCTGTTAGCATATAAATACCTATAGCAACAATAATAGCAACTATTATTATATTTTTCCACCATCCAGAGCCTCTGCCTTTTTTAGTTTCATTTTTAAACTCATCATTAGGATCAAATATTTCGTACTCAGCCAACATAAACACCTCCATAAAAACAAAATAAAAGACTTAATTAAGATTATAACACAAAAGTTGCCTTCAATGATATATTTTTTTACAAGAAAAAAATTTAGTTTGTGACCGTGTTTTTCAATTAAAATCAAGATGTGGGTATGAAAATATTTTCTTGCTTGCAAGATGTTTTTAGTATTATTGAAATTTTTTTCATTATTTGGGAATAAACAGTAATATTTTTATATAAATGCTTTTAATCAAATCTTATCTTACTTGACAATTATAGGTAATATCTATTATAATAGATATATAGTTTTGACTTGTTGAAATTATTGTTCTAAGTTTGAAAAATGTTTGATTTTTTAAGTACTTATTATTTAGCAAAAGTAATAGGAGTTAATAAATATGTTGCACAAATTCAGAGACTTTAAAAATCAGAATTTTCTAAAAATAAGTCTAAGAATTTGAAATGGATCTAAGGCGTTTTAAAATTTTTAACGACAGTAACACAAATTGTAAAGGAGGGGTATTATGAAAAAAGCAACTGTTCTTTGCGTGATGTTGGTAGTATTACTTTCTGCGTTTGTTTTTGCAGAAAAAGGTCCTATGCCTGACAAGGTGTATTTTGATGTTAGGATGCAACAAGAAGTTGCGGTTCAAGATGTTGCTGCGGGAAATCTTGATATATATATGAATTCTGTTCCAGCAGCTATTATGAACGCTTTACCCCAGTCCATCTTGAATAATTTGGAGGTTTATTCTGTTCCATCTGGTTCGTGGTCCTTACTTTTTAACCCTGTTCCGAACGAACCCCCTTATACTGTGAAAGTTGGAGATAAAGAATATTTTAATCCATTGGCTATACAAGAAGTAAGATTTGCTATGAACTTTTTGATAAATAGACAGTATATTGTAGACGAGATTCAACAAGGTGCAGGTGGTCCAATGTTTACCATGGCAACTCCTGGTCAACCAGGTACCCAGCCTTACGTAGATATCGGTGCTAAGATGGGGTTCACACCTGAAGGAAACCAGGAATTGGCTCTTGAAATGATTGAAAATGCGATGAGAGAAGCGGCCAATCTTCCTGAAAACCAAGGAAGGTTAATAAAACAAGGACAATGGTGGACGTTTGACGGAGAACCTGTAACGTTGAAATTCTTGATTCGTGTTGATGATCCTGAAGGAAGATTAAGATCGGGAAGATACATTGCTGATCAGATAGAAAAAGCTGGGATAAAAGTAGAAAGATTGGAAAGGGATAGAAGTGCTATCACAACAGCGTACTACTCAAATCCAGCTGATCTTGAATGGCATATTTATACTGAAGGTTGGGGTGCAGGAGCGACAAGAAAGTATTGGCATCATATCGTAAGTCAAATGTATGCTCCATGGTATGCCAATATGCCAGGTGGCGGAGACCCCGCTAATTGGAATTATGTTCAAGAAGAAATTGATTATTTAACTCAAAAGGTTTATACTGGTAACTTTTCTACTGAAGAAGAATATTGGGATTCTATTTTAAGAGCAACAGAATTAGGAATTGAAGATTCTGTAAGATTGTATATTTCATATCAGGATGATTATTATGTAGCGAACAAAAATAATTACAATAGAAGAGTGGCCTATGGATTAGGTGATGGCTTAAATCAATGGTCTATTATAACCTCAGATACTAAAAATAGAGAAGTAAGGGCAAC
This sequence comes from Petrotoga sp. 9PW.55.5.1, assembly GCF_003265365.1. Taxonomy (NCBI): domain Bacteria; kingdom Thermotogati; phylum Thermotogota; class Thermotogae; order Petrotogales; family Petrotogaceae; genus Petrotoga; species Petrotoga sp. 9PW.55.5.1. The sequence continues at coordinate 43,422 of NZ_AUPM01000043.1, forward strand.
TCAATATTCTGCACAAGGTGTTTTATTTATGAGTGCATGGAATCCGGTAGGAACAGCTGGATTCAATGATGTTTTCTCCATAAATGTCGCTTCTACCATGTACGACTATGGTATGTTCGAAAGTCCTGCTTCTGCTGATATCACACCCTCAAAGATTATTCCAAGATTAGATACTTTGGATACTAAATTTGAGATGGATGAAGATGGAGAACTTGTCGGATTAATTCAGGTTCCTGAAGATGCCATTAAGTTTGATCCACACACCAAACAATGGGTTAATGTTGGCTCTGGATTAACTTCTATAAGTGTTTGTACGTATGATATTGTATACGGTGTTTGGAATAATGGTGTTTCAGAAAGCTTGGCAGATTATATGTTTGCACCCGCTTATGCATGGGATCTTTCAGTTGACTCTGGAAGTGGTGATACAAGGTATGATGTAACTTATTCGACAAATACGTTGCCAGGATTAGAAGTTGAAGTTGCAAGAAAGCTTAACCCAGATGGTTCTATAACGGTATGGTTTAATTATAACTTCCCTGTTGATCTTATGTATCTTGCTTCATGGGGAGCACCGAGTTGGAATGTATCTGCTTCTGGTCACCCTGTGGGAGTTTCATGGGAAATAGTCGAAGCCTTAACAAGATTAGTCGAGAATGGAGGAGCTTCTGGCAGACAGTATACTTTCTCTGCAACAGCAGCTGGTGGTAATGTTTATGAAGTAGATGTTATAGAACCGGTATGTGTTGGTGATATAAAAGTTGAATTGCAAAAAATGATAAATGAAAATTATGTCCCAGTTTATATAAAAGATTATGTGACCCCTAAAGAAGCTGTTGAAAGATATCAAAAAACACTTGATTTTGTTAACAAACACAACCATGCTTATATAGGAAATGGGCCATTTTTCATGGAAAGATACGATCCTGTTGGAAGATTTGTTGAATTAACAGCAGTAAGAGATGAAAGATATCCTTTTGAACGTGGTTATTGGAATGAATATTTTGAGACCACAAGATTGAATGTTGATGGAATAGATTTAGCTTTTGCAGCTCTTGCAGTTCTTGATTTACCAGTGTATATAAATGTATCTGAAGTTCTTTATCCTTACGATACAGCTACACCTGCAGAAGGAGGAAACGTTGAAGTTACATTGATAGCTCCCGATAATCAATGGACTTTTAAAGCAGAACCTGAAGCACCTGGTTTGTTCTTGGCAACAATTCCATCGAGTGTTCTTTCGACTTTGGAACCAGGTACTTATTCAATAGTTGTTACAGCAAGAGCTGAAGGAGCTATTCCTTCAACATATTCCACTTCAATAATTGTTTATTAAAACCAATATTTTTTAGAAACATATTTTATGGGCATCCCCTTTTATGGGGACGCCCATATTTATCGAACTTTTACGAAGTTCATACACAAAGAGGTGGTTGAATTATATGTATTGGAGATACGCTATAAAAAGAATTCTTATGGGAATACTGATTTATGTAATCATTATTTTTATATATTCTATCCTTTTCAATACAGTAATGGAAGAAACTCTGAATGGTCAGATAATAGAGATAGTTAATGGAGAAATGCTTAAAATGTCACAAGTTGGGACGGATCCAGAATATTTGTTACAATATAGACAAACAAGGATCCAAGAGTTACGAACTTTGTATCATTTAGATGAGCCTCTTCCCACCAGAATTTTTTGGCGAGCTGTAAATACATTAACTTTTAATTACGGTAACTCGACAATAATGAGGTCTTTCAAAGGAGAAACAGACGTTCTTGCCATAGTTTTAGAAAGAATTCCTTATACTTTGCTTCTTTTTACCTTCGCTATATTAATTGATATAGTTGTAGGAGTATCTCTCGGTATAAAAAAAGCACAAAGAGCGGGAAAATTAATGGATCAAAGCACTTCGATTATAACAATGGTAGTGTATGGTTTGCCAAGTTGGTGGTTTGGAATGGTGATGATAATGTTGTTTGCTTTTACCATTCCTATTTTCCCTTCTGGTGGATTCAACAGTGTTCCGCCTCCTGATACCTTTTTGGCAAGGGTTGTTGATACTTTGTACCATCTGGCTCTTCCTGTATTAACTTTGGTTTTCATAGGATTTTGGGGAAGGGCATATTTAACAAGAAACATTGTTTTGGGGAATTTACAAGAAGATTTTATAATGTCTGCAAGAGCAAGAGGTATACCTGAAAGGTCTGTTTTGTATGGTCATGCTATGAGAACTTCTGCGCCTCCTATTCTCACTATGTCTTTATTGTCTTTGTTGGCTTCCTTTAATGGAGCCCTTGTATTTGAAGGTATATTCAGTTGGCCAGGCATGGGTAGTTTATATTGGGCTGCTGTTCAACAAAACGATATTCCTGTTTTATTGGGTAACCTTTCAATAACAACAGCTATTTATATAGCGGGTATTGTAGTTTTGGACTTAATCTATGGATTTCTTGATCCAAGAATAAAAGTAGGTGGAAAGGCGTGAGAAATAATAAATCAACTAAAGGACCAATTCAAGATTTTTGGAATGAATTTAAGCAATATAAGTATGGTATTGTAGGACTTATTTTTCTCATAATTTTTATCATTTTGGTAATTTTTGAAAGCTTTTTGATTCCTTTTCCAGAAGCATCAAGTAGATGGAGAGACATCACTTACTGGGAAGATAACCCAAGAAGTGTTCCTCCTGTTTGGATTAATTTTTTCAGTTCAAAGGACTATGCACCTACTATTTACTTTGAAGATTTGGAATTTACAGAAAATCAACTTTCACCAACCATTACAACTATGAATTATATTTTAGAATATGATTATGATTACGATGTTCCTCCTGTTGATATTATTTTGAGAGGTAGATTTGAAGGGAACTTTACTGCTAACATCGTTGTCGAAAGACCTGATGGGGCTACTATAAATTTAGTTAATAAAAATTTTTCTGCACCTACTATGAGAGATTTTCGTATTCCTTTGGTAAATGAATCACAAAACAATGTAAGAAATTTTGTGAGAAGATATCAACCCAATGTTCCACAAAATATTAATACTTTTAGGATTTTATTTTCGCAAGCCGACGAAAATATCATATCAAACCCACAGCCTTTAAAGGGGACATATAAATTTAATATAAACTTGATTAAAACTTCTCCCAATACTGTTATCGAAGAACCAAGGTTTGTTGTTTCCGGTAGTGTTTCTGGTTTATTAGGAACAGATAACTCTAAAAGAGATATTTGGAGCGGTTTAGTTGCTGGATTAAAATGGGCTTTGTTTATAGGTCTTCTTACTTCTGCTATTTCTGTGGGAGTGGGAGTGATTTATGGTACTATATCTGCCTATTATGGGGGTATAGTCGATTCGATTATGCAAAGAATATGGGAAGTATTTATAAATATCCCGCTGTTACCTGTTTTAATTGTATTGTCCGCTATATTTCAACCAAGCATTTGGACATTGATAACTATGATGTGCCTATTTTTTTGGGTTGGGCCTGTTAAGACTGTTAGAAGCATGGCTTTACAAATAAAAGAAGAAACTTTTGTAGAATCGGCAAAGGCTTTAGGTGCCTCTAATTTCAGAATAATTTTCAAACATATAGTTCCAATGCTCATACCTTATGCCTTTGCAAGCATGGCGTTAAATGTACCGAGCGCTATAGTATACGAAGCTACTGTTAGTTTATTAGGATTAGGAGATGCTTCAGTAGTAACATGGGGACAGATTCTACACGATGCTTTTAGTGGTGGTGCTGTTATAAGTGGTTATTGGTGGTGGATAATCCCACCAGGAATAGCAATTGCCCTTGTTGGAATGACATTCGCATTTTTAGGTTTTGCTATGGATACTATCCTAAATCCAAAATTAAGAACGAGGTAGATAATAATGAGCGAAGTTTTAAATGTAAAAAATTTAAAAGTTTACTATTATACACGTAAAGGAGTAGTTAAGGGATTAGATGATGTAAGTTTTTCTCTTAAGCAAGGAGAAACATTAGGTTTGGTTGGAGAATCCGGTTGTGGTAAAACTACTTTGGGAATGGGTTTATTAAGAATGCCTAATCCTCCTGGAAAGATTGTAGGAGGAGAAATTATTATAGATAATGAAAACATTGTTCCTTTAAAGGAAAATGAAATAAGGAAAAGAATTAGATGGAATAAGATTTCTATGGTTTTTCAAGGGGCAATGAACAGTTTAACCCCTGTTTATACTATAAAAAAACAGATGGTGGAAACACTCCAGAATCATAAGGAAATTGAAGAGAAAGAAGCGATTAATATTATAAAAAAATATCTTAATCATGTGGGCTTGTCTGAAGATATTTTAAGAAGATATCCTCACGAACTTTCTGGTGGAATGAAACAACGTGTTGTAATTGCTATGGCTTTGTTTTTGGAACCCAAAATAATCATTGCTGATGAGCCTACAACAGCCTTAGATGTTGTTGTTCAAGCACAAATAATAAATTTATTGAAAAGTTTAAAAAAAGAACTTAATCTTTCTTTTATTTTTATAACACATGATTTAGCTACAGAAGCCGAGGTTTCTGATAGAATAATGGTTATGTATGCCGGGAAAACTGCTGAAATAGGAACAAATTACCAAATTTATGGCCCTCAAGGTCCTGCACATCCATATACCAAAGGTTTGTTATCTTCTACTCCCAGATTGCATCAAAAAGTAGATGTGTTAGATTTTATACCGGGTGTGCCACCTGATCTTCTAAATCCTCCAACCGGATGCAGATTCCACCTCCGTTGTCCTGTTGCTTTTGACAAATGTAAAATGAAAGAACCACCTTTAAAAGAAATAGAACCTGAGCATTTTGTTGCTTGTTGGAGGTGTTACGAAGATGAATGATGAAATAATATTGAGTGTAAAGAATTTAAAAAAATGGTTTCCTCTTCGTAGAACTATTGAAGAATTTTTTTCTGGCAATAGAAGATGGGTGAAAGCAGTCGATGGAATAAGTTTTGATGTAAAAAGGGGAGAGATATTTTCTCTTATAGGAGAGTCTGGATGTGGTAAAACAACGACAGGAAGATTAATAATGAAGTTGGAAGAAGCAACAGATGGAGAAATAATTTTCAAAAATGAAGATATAACTTCTTTTACGAGTGCGGAAAAAGTTAAAACATATAAAGAGCATGTTCAAATGGTTTTCCAGGATCCGTATGCCTCAATGAATCCAAGGTTTAGGGTAAGGGATGTTTTATCCGAACCTTTGATAATTCATAAAAAGGTCCACACATTACAAGAAAGAGAAGATTTGGTAAGAAGAGCACTTGAAGAAGTAAAGCTCACCCCTGTGGAAGAGTTTATGGATAGATATCCTCACATGTTAAGTGGAGGACAAAGGCAGAGAGTTGCAACTGCAAGGACTTTAATATTATCACCTGAATTAATAGTGGCAGATGAACCGGTTTCTATGATAGATTTATCAACACGTGCTGAGATTTTACATATGATGAAAGAAGTCCAAAAAGATTTACAATTAACATATATTTATATAACTCATGATTTATCTACGGCAAGATACTTTTGTGATAGAATAGCCGTAATGTATCTTGGAAGAATAGTCGAACTGGGTAATGCAGATGAAATAATTGAAAATCCATTACATCCTTACACTAAAGCTCTTATAGAAGCGGTACCAGAACCTTTACCTGGAAAAGAAAATAAGATTAAAGAGATTCCAATAAAAGGTGAAGTACCATCTGCTGCAAATATACCTAAAGGTTGTAGATTTCATCCGAGATGTATTTATGCCGAGCCAAAATGCTATGAAGGTGTAGAAGATCCTGATCTTGTAGAAGATTCAAATGAACATTTTGTTGCTTGTTATAGGTATAAAGAAATTAATAATGTAGCTGAAAATGCTTAGGTATTTAATAGGTAGATAAAAATAAAGACACCTCACAATTATTTATTGTGGGGTGTTTTTTAGATGTTTTCTAAAGCAATTTTAGTCCAAAATTCCCCTCTTGAGAGGGGTGTATGCGACGTTCTTTGTCGCAGCCGGGGTGTGGTAAATATTAATTTGCTTTTAGCAAATTAAAGAGTGACTACCCCGTCTGCAGCATAAAACGCTGCATCCACCCCTTCAAGGAAGGGGAATAGAACCGACTACCCCGTCTAGCAGCATAAAACGCTGCATCCACCCCTTCGAGGAAGGGGAATTTTACTTCAAAATCAAAACCATAGACGAATTAAAAGAAATTTTGAAATAAAAGTATAAGACATCTTAAATTGACCGTTGATTCCCCTTTTTGAAGTGGAATGGCGGAGACCTCTTGCTCTCTTTTGGTACAAGTGCCGAGAAGGATATGATATCATTTCAAAGACATCTAATTATGATCCAACCAATTATTTTCACGGACATTTAATATGATCTAATGCGTAACTGTTTTTTTCAAGTAAAATAATGTTATAATCAAAATATAAAAATAATAACAAAAAAGTCACAAATCATCTTTTTCTAAAATGAAGGAGGCAATCATGAAACAAACAAATAAAAAAAGGATTCTTGTAACTGGGGGAGCTGGGTTCATAGGTTCCAATTTAGTTGATAGATTGATAAACGATGAACGTAGTGTCGTAGTTATAGATAACCTTTCAACAGGAAACGTAAATTTTGTTTCTCCCATAGCTCTATTCTATCAGCAAGATATCTGTGATTATGAAGTTTTAGAAAAAATATTTGAAACTCACAGTTTTGATTATGTATTCCATCTTGCCGCTCAAATATCCGTTCCTGATTCAGTTAAAAATCCTAACTATGATGCAGAGATTAATATAATGGGGACGTTGAATTTATTAAAATTGTCAGTAAAATATGGGATAAAAAAGTTTATTTTTTCTTCTACGGGAGGAGCTATTTATGGTGATAATGCACCTATACCAACTGCAGAAGATTATTGCCCACACCCAATAAGCCCGTATGCTATTTCAAAGTTGGCTTGTGAAAAGTATATAGAATTTTATTCACAATATCATTCTTTAGATTATACCATATTAAGATATGCAAATGTATACGGTCCAAGGCAAACCCCCAAAGGAGAGGCTGGGGTTGTTGCTATATTTACAGAAAATATGGTCAATAAAAAAAATATCATTATATACGGAGATGGGCTTCAAGTTAGAGATTTTGTTCATGTTTATGATGTTGTAGATGCCAACATATTAGCTATGAATAAAGGAAGTAGAGAAATTATAAATATTTCCACAAACAAAAAGACTGATATAAATACTCTTTATGAACTTATGAAAAGAAAAACTAATTATGAAAGAGCACCCATATATAATGAAAAAAGAGATGGAGATGTCAAGGTAAGTCTTTTATCAAACGAAAAGGCTAAAAAAGTTTTAGAGTGGCAACCTAAATTCGATTTGGAAGAGGGAGTGAAAAACACTATTGAGTGGTACAGAACCTCTGTATGAAATAATTAGACCAAAAAAGGTCGATGAAATTTTAGGTAATGAAAAATTGAAAGAAATACTTATCACCTGGGTTAAAAACAAAAAAATAAGATCTTTTATTATTTTTGGTGAACCAGGTAGCGGTAAATCTACCGTTGTAAGAGCATTGATTAACGAATTAAAAGATGTGTATGAAGTTTTTAGCTTTTCGGGAGCTTTGGAAGGAAAGAAAACTATAAAAAGTATAATAGAGAAACAGAGTAATTTATTTTCTAAACCAAAACTTTTGTTTGTAGACGAAATTCATAGACTAAACAAAGCCGAACAAGATACCTTACTTTTAAGTGTTGAAACTGGTGAGTTAACTTTGATAGGAGCAACTACAGAAAACCCTGCAATTAGTATAAACCCGGCATTACTTTCTAGAGTTATTGTACTCAAAACAAAAGAGTTATCTCCAAAAGATTTTGAAAAATTATTTGATAATATTGAAAATTATTACCGTGATTTGACTATTAAAAAAGAAGCTAGAAAAGCCTTGATAGATTATGCGGGTAAAGATTTAAGAAGAATAATGAATCTTATTGAAATTGCAAAAGAAGCGGGAAATAAGATTATCGATTTGGAATTTTTAAAAGATTTTACTGGTTATAGGCTAAGTTATGATAAAAACGCCAAGTATAGCTTTATCTCCGCTTACATAAAAAGTGTCAGAGGTAGTGACCCAGACGCAGCACTTTTGTATCTTTCTTATATGCTCGAAAGCGGAGAAGATCCCATGTATATAGCCAGAAGAATGGTTATACTGTCTGCTGAAGATGTAGGTTTAGCTGATCCAAATGCGATAAACATAGCAGTTTCCGCCATGATTGCAACAGAACATATAGGTTATCCCGAATGTTATCTTCCCTTATCTGAAGTTACTTTGTATCTTTGTGCCTGTCCAAAATCTAATTCTGCATATGTGTCTTACGCAAAAGCCAAAGAATTTATAAGCCAAAATAATTTCGAAATCCCATCAAAAATCATAAATCCTTTGAACAAAAGGATGGAAAAACAAGGGTATGGTAAAGGCTATAAGTATCCCCATGATTATGGAGGATTTGTGAGAGAAAGTTATATGCCTGAAGGCTATGAAGACACTCAGTTTTTTGTTCCTAAAGATATAGGAGTTGAAAAAAGAATAAAAGAACGGTTGAAAGAACTTTGGAAAAATAAAAAGAAATATTGATTTAAAACTATGAAAATATTTTCTTGCTTGCATGATATTTTTAGTATTATTGAAATTTTTTTCATTATTTGGGAATAATTCTCAATAATTTGCTTAGATTCCTGTTAATTATATTTTTCTCACTTGACAATTATAGGTAATATCTATTATAATATAATTTAGGAATTAAGGATATTTGATTATGAGGTGACTATATTGGATAATATAATCTTAGATGTCAGACATTTAGGAACCCGTTTTCCTGTTGCTGAAGGTGAAATCAAAGCTGTTAATGATATTTCATTCACTCTGAGTAACAACGAAACTTTAGGAATTGTTGGAGAAACTGGGTCTGGTAAGAGTGTATCAATGAAATCAGTGATGGGGATGATAAAAAGCCCAGGTTACCTTACAAAAGAAACACAGATTTTATTCAAAACTGACGAGTTTAGTAAAAATGGGCAAAAAGAGTTCGTTGATCTAGCAAAATTAAAACCTAAAGATTTCACCAGAATTCGAGGGAAACACATAGGTATGGTTTTTCAAGATCCTATGTCTTCACTAAATCCAATGTTCACCATAGCTGATCAAATGATAGAAACTATAGTTTTCCATCAAAATGTGTCATTAGTAGAAGCACGAGAAAGAGCTATCAAGCTTTTAGAAGATGTTGGAATTCCAAATCCCGAAGAAAGAATAAACGATTACCCATTTCAACTTTCAGGTGGGCAAAGACAAAGAGTTATAATTGCAATAGGGTTATCTTGTAATCCTGAGATATTAATTGCAGATGAACCAACTACTGCTTTAGACGTAACGATTCAAGCGCAGATATTAGAATTAATGAAAGATTTGCAAGAAAAATACGACATGGGTATGATATACATTACGCATGATCTTTCTGTTATTGCAGAAGTTGCTGACAAAGTAATAGTAATGTACGGTGGTAATCAAATGGAAATGACGGATATTTATAGATTGTTTGAGAAACCGTTTCACCCATATACTCATGCTTTACTTTCTTGTATTCCAAGACACGACATAAAAAAGGATCAGTTGAATCCTATAAAAGGGCAACCCCCTGTAATGTTAGATCCTCCACCACTTTGTCCTTTCTTACCAAGATGTCCTAAGGCTACTGATAAGTGTAAGAAAGATTGGCCAGAGTGGAGAGAGATTGAAGAAAATCACTATGTAAGATGTTTTAACCCTGTAAATGAACCATCTCCTGCAAATCTAGCAGACATAGTTGATAAAAAGGAGGCTATTTGATGCTTTTAAAGGTTCGCAATATTAAAAAATACTTTCCTATTAAACAGGGGTTCCTAATTAATAGAACCGTAGGATACATTAAAGCAGTTGATGGGGTTGATTTTGAACTTGACATAAACGAAACCTACGGTTTGGTGGGTGAATCAGGTTGTGGAAAAACTACAATTGGTAAAACTATTTTAAGATTAGAAGATCCCACTGCTGGAAATATTTTTTTAGATGGAGAGGAAACCTCTCACTATTTTATGAGTAAAAGAGAAGGGGCAAAACATTTAGAAAGAGAATATCTAGAAAAAGCTGAAAAACTTGAGAAAGAACTGGGTAGTAAAGAAAAAGTTCTTGAAAGTTTAGAAGAAGAAGAAAGAAGATATATTAAATATTATTTTGATAATGGAAAAGATAAATTCTTTGATTATATGTTTAAAGATATTGATAAAAAAAGAGCAGAGTTCAGAAGAAACGTACAAATAGTATTTCAAGATCCCACTTCTTCTTTAAATCCTAGAATGACGGTGGGACAAACATTAATTGAGCCCCTACTATTTCATAAAATTGCTAAGAACAAAATAGAAGCTAAAAAAATAGCCCTTGATATATTGCAAAAAGTTGGATTAAAACCTTATCACGCCGACAGATATCCTCATCAATTTTCTGGAGGTCAAAGACAAAGAGTAGCTGTAGCTAGAGCAATAATCTTAAATCCAAAATTAATTATTTTGGACGAACCTACCTCTGCTTTAGACGTATCTGTTCAAGCACAAATAATTAACTTATTAAAAAATTTGCAAGAAGAGTTTAACGTAGGATATATTTTTATTTCTCATGATTTGGGTGTTGTAAGGTTTATCTCCAATCATGTTGGAGTAATGTACTTAGGAAGAGTTGTTGAATTTGGAGAAGGATCACAAATATTTGACAGCACTCTTCATCCGTATTCACAAGCTTTATTGAATTCAGCTCCACTTCCAGATCCTAGAAAAAAAAGAGATAGAAAAAAATTTCTAGTAAAGGGACAAGTTCCAAGCCCTGTTAACAGACCAAAAGGATGTTTCTTTAACCCTCGATGTCCATTTGTAATGGATATTTGCAAAGAAGAGTATCCAGGATATTACAAAACAAATGAAAATCATTCTGTTGCTTGTTTTTTATACGAAGAAGGAATAAATAAAGGGTTATCTAGGGAAAAAGAGAGTAAATTAGTTAAATAACTTAAAAAAAGGAGGGATTTACATGAAAAAGTTGTTGGTTTTACTGGTTGTATTATCAAGCACTTTAGCACTTTTCGCTCAGGCTGCATACAATCCTGAGTGGTTAATTGCTGATGTAGAAGGTGGACAAAGAGGTGGAACACTATATCTTGGAACCACTGCTGGTCCTAAAACATTAAACACATATTGGGCCCAAGAAACTTCTTCTTCAGTTATTATAAACCAAGGAGATGTATCGCTTTTAAGTAGTGATTTTTATGGTCAACCTACTCAACCTGGTTTGGCTAAAGAATGGGGAGTAGAGGCAACTGAAGATGGAGGTACATTGTATTGGTTTGTTATGAGAGAAGGAGTGAGATGGTCCGATGGTCATCCATTAACCGTAGAAGATGTTATTTTCACATGGGAAAAGATTATAGTTCCCGATCTTACTGCAGATGGTAACGATGTGTATATGGATGCTGAGGATAACCTTCCAGAACTAACCGTAGAAGGCAATAAGATAATGTTCAAATATCCAACAAGATTCCGCTTTGGATTCGAAACGGTTGGTGGATTTGCCATAATGCCTAAACATGTTCTAGAAGATAAAGTAACAGATGCTGAAACCTTCCAATCCACTTGGACCGTTGAACAGGTTGATCAACTAGTTGTAGCAGGTCCGTTCAAAGTTACAGAATATACTGAAGGTGTAAGAGTTGTATTGGAAAGAAATCCTTACTACTTTGAAAAATCCAAAGATGGAGTACAACTACCATATTTAGATAAAATTGTATTCGAGATAGTTTCTGATAGTAACGTTGAAAGGTTGAGATTTGAAGCTGGAGAAATAGACATGATGGGTGTTCAGGCTAAAGATTTCCCATCTTTAAGAGCACAAGCTGATCAAAAAGGATGGAACGTTATAATTGGTCCTGCAACTGCAGGTTCTAACTTTGTTGCCTTTAACTTTAACACCGCAGATCCTGTGAAGAGAGAATGGTTTAGGAATGATAACTTTAGAAAAGCAATTGCTTACGCTTTTGATAAACAAACTATCATCGATACACTATACAACGGTTTAGGAGAACCTACTTATGGTCCAAGAACAAGTTCTTCTGCTTTTTACAATCCTGAAATTGAGACCTTAGGTTACAGATATTCATTGGTAACTGCTCAAAGATTACTAAGAGAAGCAGGTTTTACATGGAATGATAAAGGCCAGTTAGTAGATTGGTACGGAAACGTAGTAGAATTTGAATTGAATACCAACGGCGAAAATGTTATGAGAAATGAAATTTCAATCATATTAGTTGATGCATTAGGAAAATTAGGAATCAAAGTAAATTACAGACCCGTTCAATTCAACGCGTTGGTTCAAAGAATGTATTCAGAAAACTGGGATGCAATCATCATAGGTTTAGTTGGTGGAGATGATCCTGGATGGGGTACCAATGTTTGGTTGTTAGATGGTGGACTTCATTTCTGGAATTGGTCACCTGAAGTCATGGATTGGGTAGATCCTGATGAGTATTGGGTACATCCAGCTGAAAAGAGAATAGATGAAATCATGAGGATACAGAGATCTATTTTAGACCAAGACGAACTTCAAAAACTTTGGGATGAATGGCAGATGTTGGTTGCAGAAAATCAAATCCTTGTTTACACAATATCTCAAAACTATTTGAACATGCATAAAAATACTTTACACCTTTATCCAGTAGAAAAATATGGAACTATTAATCCTTACGGATACTCTTACTCTCCTGGTTTATGGAAGATTGAGTACGCCTGGAAAGAATAATAATTCTCCTTTTACTTAGGAAAAGGGCGGAAGGGAAACCTTCTGCCTTTTTAAAATTAAATTGAGGAGGTTTAGTTGTGCTCAAATATATTATTAGAAGAATTATTCTGGCTATTCCTGTTTTGTTAGGTGTATCGGTTATTTCTTTTTTTGTTATGCAACTAGCTCCAGGTGATTTTCTGGATACTTACCGTATAAATCCCAATATTTCTCGTGAAAAGATTCAAGAATTAGAAACCTTATACGGTCTAGATAAAGATCCAGTAACTCAATATTTTCTGTGGTTGGGAAACGTATTAAAAGGAAACTGGGGATATTCATTTGTATATAAAATAGATGTATGGCAAGTTATGTTGAGAAGATTAGAAGCGACACTTCTTTTAGGAGTCACTACTTTTATTTTTACCTGGGGAATAGGAATTCCATTAGGTATTACTGCTGCTTTACATCAGTACAAATTCACTGATCAAACTCTTTCAACTATTGGACTTATTGGTATTTCAATTCCAAATTTCTTTTTTGCACTTCTTTGGTTAATGTTTGCTGCAAACACTGGAATCTTTCCAATTGGAGGGATGCTATCCCGGGAGTTTGCCAACATGCCATGGTATGCACAAATAGGTGACTTTTTTTGGCATGTTGCAGGTCCCGTAATAACATTAGGAACAGCATCGCTTGCAGGTACTATGCGTATAATGAGGGGACAGATGTTGGATGAAATGAACCAAGACTACGCAGAGTTTGCCAGAGCAAAAGGAATGCCTTCAGATGTTGTTATTTACAAACATACCCTTAGGAATGCTATTAACCCTGTAATAACTTCTCTTGGATTCAGCTTATCGGCCATTTTAGGAGGAGCTTTAATAACTGAGTATGTTTTTTCTTGGCCAGGTCTTGGAACATTGATGAGAGATGCAATCTTTCAACAAGATATTTATTTAGTAATGGCTAATTTACTTCTTCAAGGTATATTATTGATTATTGGTAACTTGTTGGCAGACATAATGTTAGCAGCTTCTGATCCTCGAGTTAGACTGAGAATGAGCGCCTGAATTGGAGGGATTTTTAAGTGAAAGGCAAAGATAAAAATAACACCAAAAATAACACACAAAAAATCATGAATGAAGAAGATCTTTTTGAGAGAGAATTTATGTCCACACCTGCACTAATATGGAGAGCTCTAAGAAGGCATAAATTAGGTATGATATCTTTGTGGGTATTGATCATTCTTTATTTATTATCGATATTTGCAGATTTTGTTTCTCCAATGAATCCTTTTAACAATCATATTCAATACCGATTTGCTCCGCCTTCCAATATCTATAGAGTTGATCCAATAACAGGTAACAGAATAGGTCCCCACACTTATATTTATATGATTCAACGTGACCCTATTACTTATCAAAGTGAATATGTAGAAGCAACTCATTTTGATATAATTAGAGCTAGAGATCCTGAAACAGGTGAAATAGTAACCTTTGAATTAGGGGAGTATAATCCAGCTTACGATGCAACTGTATCGGATATTACGTATACCTTAAAAAATGTTGTTATGGCTAAAACAGCAAATGGAGAATATATAGAACTTGCCACTAATTATAAAAATGATCAAAGTTTACTTCCCATATCTTATTTTACAAACGATCAATTTAGAGATGAAGATATTTCATTTAAGGACGGACTTTTAGATACTAATTTTTCAAAGTTTTTAAAAGGAGAACCTATTCTTTCTATAAATGACGATAGGTCTGTAACAATTAATAGTTATAAAAGTGATTATAGATATGCAACAAAAATTAGAAATCAAGAAATTGTTAGTATAGATACGTTAACAACTTTAGAAGAAATCAACGTATATTTTGATTTTTTACCTGTTGTTTTAACTCCATCAGACTTGGAAGCAGTTAATATAAAAAATTATAAAATAGAATTTTTTATAAATTCTTGGGAGTATAAACTCTTAGGCCTTTTCCCTTCCAATTTGCATTTATTTGGTGTAGAAAAACCCAAATTACCTGCAATTTCAGATTACTCTTCAAACGATGGAATTTTTTATGTGTGGGGTGCTGACCAGTATGGCAGGGACATTTTTAGTAGGATATTTTTTGCTTCTAGAATCTCCCTTTCTATAGGATTAGTTGGGATATTACTAACTTTTACTATTGGTATATTTTTGGGTGGATTAGCAGGATACTTCGGAGGATGGGTTGATGAAGTAACGATGAGATTTACTGAAATATTGATGTCGATTCCTAGTCTTTATCTTATACTAACACTCAGTGCTGTTCTACCAACCCGTATTTCTCCAGAAATACGGTATCTATTGATAGTGGTTATATTATCGTTTATAGGATGGCCAGGCATGACTAGGGTTATAAGAGGTATGACTATGGGTCTGAAACAAACAGAGTTTGTACAGGCGGCAATAGCTTTGGGATACCCTCCAAGAAAAGTCATTTGGAATCACCTATTACCAAACACTTATACTTATGTTATTGTATCGGCTACATTATCAATTCCTTCTTATATTTTAGGTGAAGCTAGTCTTAGTTTCTTGGGAGTAGGGATAACTGAACCCGGTGCCTCCTGGGGATTGATGCTTTCACAAGCACAAGATATTGAGGTTTTAACTAATTATCCTTGGGTATTAATTCCAGGTATCTTTATAATAGTTACAGTACTTGCTTTTAACTTATTTGGAGATGCCATAAGAGACGCATTAGATCCAAGGTCATTGGGATTGTAATAAATAAGTTCATTATCAATAAAATCCCCTACAAAATTGATATGATACCTACAAAGTAGACACGTAATTAATAAAAATTAGCTTTAATTCCCCTCTTGAGAGGTTTGTTGATTTTTATTCCCCTTTTTGAAGGGGAATTAGCTTAAATTCCCCTCTTGAGAGGTTTGTTGATTTTTATTCCCCTTTTTGAAGGGGTGGCTGTGACGCTTTTTGTCACAGACGGGGTAGTTGCTTTTGAATTGGATTTTCAATTTGCTAAAAGCAAATTAAAGAACGACTACCCCGTCTGCAGCACAAAACGCTGCATCCACCCCTTCACAGAAGGGGAATAAAAATGACTACCCCGTCTGCAGCANAAAACGCTGCATCCACCCCTTCAANGAAGGGGAATTTCCACTTTTCAGC